>JAUYGP010000415.1 GCA_030690515.1 Giesbergeria sp. | reverse complement strand
CACGTCATAGTTGCCGGTGGAGGTGTCCAGTAGGTCCAGACCTTCTGGTGCGGCCGTGCGGGTGTCTGGCGAGGTCAGGGGCAACCAGCCGATCAGGCGAATCAGCCAGGGCGCTGTGGGTTCCGCCGGGAGTTCCGGCCCCTTGAGCATGATGGGGAGCGTATCCTCAGCGCCTCTTTTTCGTATCTGCACCTGCTCACCAGGCTGCAGGGTGCGTGAAATGTCGTTCAGCGATGCTGCCAGCCGGGCACCCGGGGCGTTGCTGTCAAACAAGGGGGGCGTGCTGTCGTCGCCGGGCGCCAGCATTTGCACCCGTACCTGCATGCGGCCCAGGTCTTCCGGGGGCCAGACCGGGCGTGCGCCCTTGTGGAACAGCGCTTCGCGGAACAACTCTACCGGCAGGCGGATGGAATAGAACGTGCGGCGCAGGCATTCGGGCGTGCTGTCCGCCGGGTCGCGGCACTGGCCGTTTTGCCAGAGCCAGCCGCGAAAGTCGCGCACCGGCCGGGCGCGCAGGCCGAGCTGGGGCTCGCCGCTGTCCACAAAACCGGTGAGCCTGCCGCGTGCGGCCGTGCTGCTGCTGCGCGGGGCCATGGCTTCGTAAGGTGCGATCCATCGGTAGGTGGTGCCGCGCATCTCCAGCGTGATGCGGGCGCGGTGAACGTTCTGCAGCGCCAGCGCCCCGCGCTCGCGTGCTGCCAGGGCCCCTGCATAGAAGCTACCCACCACGTAAATGAACCCCCCGGCATACGGGTTGTTGCCCACCGCGACGCACACCGACGATTGGTCGGGGTACTGCACTGCGCAGCCTGCCATTTCCACGGCCTGCTGGGATTTGTTCTGGTCGTCAAAGTCAATGGCCGCATACGGCAGCAGCAAGGGTGTCAGTGGCGTGATGTACTGCTCCTGGTGGCCTGCGTTCAGCAGCGCCAGCTGGCCCGAAGGATGGCGCAGCCGCGCCATCACCTCGGCCTGGCTGCGTGCAAAGCCATGCTGGTAGCTGTGCCAGGCGCGCTCTTTTTCTTCCTTGAGCACGACCACGCTCAGCACCACCGTGGCCAGGGCTAGCAGCAGGAAGACGCCACGCACCAGAATGCGCTGGCGAAACGCGGGCAGGCCCAGCCGGGGCATGTCCAGCCGAGGGTGCAGCAGGCGCTTCATGGTGGTGGCCTACTTTCGGCGGGCCGGACTGGGGGTGCTGTCCACCCAGCGAAAGCCGCGCATGGGCACGTTCTCGATGCCTTCGAACCCCGGATCGACCTCGCGCAGGGCCTCGCGGATGGTGCTCACATGCTTGCGTACGTTGTCGCGGTTGCGCCCGCTTTTCACCACCTCAAACAGATCGTCGTAAGACACTACTTCGCCGCAGCGCTGGTGCAGGGTGGCCAGGATGCGCTGTGCGGTCAGCGGCAGGTTGATGCGCTCGCCGCGCCAGGTGGGTGTGCGCTGCCACAGCGGATCGAGCACCAAAACGTCGCCCGCCTCAGTGGCGGTGGCTTGCGGTGTCTGGGTCTGGGTGGTGCGCAGGATGTCTAGAAAGGTGTCGATGAAGTCGGCTTCTTCGAAGGTGGTTTTTTGCAGATAGTCCCAGGCGTCCAGGGCCTTCATGATGCTGCGGTAGATGGCCGCAGGCATGGCGGAGACCACCAGCACGGGCGTGCCCTGGTGCAGCTTGTTGATGGCGTTGATGAGCGCCACCCCAGCGTGCCGCTCACGGCCCAGCTCGATGTCCAGCACCACGGCGTCGTAGTGTTCGCGGGCCAGCGCCGCCTCTGCGTCATCGCGGGTGAACCACTGGTCGATCACGATGCCGCTGCGCGCACTGCGAATCCAGCCCGCCAGCTGGTTGCTGGTGGGCAGGTCATCTTCGATCACGGCGATACGGGTCATGGGCGGGTCTGGAGTCGTGCTGGGTGGATTATCCCGGCCACCCACGGCCCATGGTGTGAGTTTTTCTTCCGGGGGCGGAGTGAATACACCGCTACAGGGGGTGCTTTGGCATGGGCGCCGCATTGTTGCTTCCGGGCTGCATGCGAAGAATCAACGCTCAATGGGCCGCCCTGGAGCGGTGGTCCAGAAGCAGACCAAAAACACCGTCCGACCGAAGAGAGAATTGCCATGAAATTCACCTGGAACCGCACCCTGCAAACCCTGCGGGGCCGCACAACGCCCAAAGCCACAGAAGACTTGCACGTACCCGTGTCCGGGGATGTGCAAGAGGCCGGGGAGCAGGCGCCCGCCTCCTGCGCCGATGCGCCTTGCCGTCCTTGGCCGGTGCCGTCGGCCCGCAGCCTGCGCAGGCTGGCCGTGGTGGCGGCACTGGTCGTCGCAGGGGCCCTGGTGTACCGCCATCCGCCGGTGCAGACCCTGGGCCAGGGCGAGATGGGGGTGCGGGTGAATCAATTGACCGGTGCGGTCAGCCAGTGGCGCGATGGCAGCGTGTGGGTGCTGCCGGGCCTGCACCGCATGCGGGTGTTTTCCTTGCGTGACCAAAGCTACCACCCGCAAGAGATGCGCGATGCCCAGGGCAGTGCGCCGCTGCAGTCGGTCGAAGGCCTGTCGCTGGGCTTGGATTTGAGCGTGCGCTACGCGCTCGACCCGGCCGCAGTGGTCTCAAAGGCCGGCAACCTGCCCAGCAACGTGGGCGCCGATATCGTGGAGCCCGCTGTGCAGGGGCTGGTGTACAAGGTGTTCGCACGCTACACGGTGCGTGAAATCTTCTCGTCCAAGCGCGCTGAAATAGCCCAGATCATCGAGACCGAATTGCGCGCCCGCCTGGCGGCCGATGGTGTCACGCTGCGCAGCCTGCAGATTGGCAAGGTTGATTTGCCCGCCGAGTACCGCCGGGGCATGGACAGCTTGCTGGCCGAGGAGCTGGCCTCCGAGAAGATGCGCTACACGCTGGAACTCAAGGACAAGCGCGTCAAAGAAACCGAGTTGGATGCCAACGCCGACAAGGTCCGCCGGGAGGTGGCCGCCGAGGCCGCTGCCCGCGAGCAGGTGATTGCGGCCCGCGCCCAGGAAGAAGCCATGAAGCATGTGCTGCCCTTCAAGCAGCGCCAGATCGAACAGCGCCAGCTCGAAGCCGAGGCCGAGCGCGTGGCCCGCGTGAAGACGGCTGAGGGCAACGCCCAGGCCCGCCGCATCGAAGCCAACGGTGAGGCCGATGCCCGCCAGAAACTGGCCGAAGCCGAGGCCTACCGCCTCGACCACATTGGCAAGGTGAATGCCGATCAGATGGCCCGCGAAGGGGTGCTTGTGACCCGTTACCCGCTGTTGATCCAGAAGACCCTGGCCGATAAGCTCTCCGACAAGATCCAGGTCATCATCGCGCCGCCACCGACCAATGGCGACTTTATCGGTGCCGCGCTGCTCGGCGGCAACCGCGCTGCCCAGGCGGCTGCGCAAGACCTGTCCAGCCCCACGGAGCAATAAGCCATGATTACCACATCGACTGTGGCCGCCGTCGCCATGGCGGCCAGCATGGGCAGTGCCATCGTGGTGCAGGACCAGGCCAGCCTGCGTTCCGCCCCGCGCCAGTCGGCCCAGCAGCAAACCACGCTGTGGCAGGGCGAAATGCTGGAGGTGCGCGGCGAGCGCATGGACTACTTGCAAGTGTGGGACCACAAGCGTGAGCGCGGTGGCTTCATTCGTGCCAGTGAGGTGCGGCGCGTGGCGTTGACAGAGGATGAAGCTCCTGCGTTGCTGGCCGTGCTGCGTTTTGTGCTCGACACGCCGGGCTCCGAGGCGCTGGGCATTGGCTTCACGGCGGCCTGGCTGCAGGCGGCGCCCGGCCCAGTGCTGGCGGGCGGGCAGGGGGCGCAGGCACTGGAGGCGCTGGGCACCCTGGCCGACCGGCTGGCCTACCGGGCCTCGGCCGTGGTGCCCGGTAAAACCCCGGGCGCCACGCTGTCGGCCCACCTGGACGTGGCACAGGGCTATGGCGTGCGCTTTGTCTCCTACGAGGTGGAAGGGCGCATGCAGGTCTGCTACGACGGTGAAGCCTTCCGCCGCGTGCTCGCCATGCCGGAGGCCGCGCCTGACCAGCGCGCCCGCGCTGCCCTGGGCCTGACGCGGCCCGAGTGCATCAACCCGGACCTGCCTGCGCACGGGCGCGCCGCAGTGCAGGAGTGGCAGGCGCAGGTGCTGGAGCGCGTGGAGGTTTCTGCACTGCCGACCTACCTGCGCAACCGCATTCAGATGCGCCGCGCCATGGTGTGGAGCGCGCTGGCTTATCAGCAGGCACGCAAGGACATCCATCACCCCGCTGTGGCCGCATCGGCCGCCCGGGCGCTGACCGAGTTTGCCGGGGTGAGCAAAAACGACCTGCCCGACGAAGACCAGAGCGCCTACAACGACGCCGCCATGCGGGTGGGTGCGGTGCGCTGGGCGCTGGTGCCCGGCGCCGCCGGTCCTGCGGCCCCGGGTGCGCGCCCTGTGCTGGTGACCGAGATGGGCGCTCCGGGTGAAACCTGTGTGCTGCTGGTGGATGCCCGGCACGGCCCGCAAGCGCCGCTGCTGCGCCGCTGCACCTATGGCGTGGTGTGGGCATCGTCGGCCCGGCTCAACCGGGAGGGTACGGCACTGGCCCTGGCGGTGCAGCCGCTGGAGGGTTGGCGCGAACTGTGGGTGCTGCGCAAGACCACGGAAGGTTGGGTGGCGGATGTGCTGCCACCGGCTGCCGCAGCGCCGGAGACGGGCGTGGCAGAGTGGGCGGGCTGGGTGCCTGGCGGTCAGCGCATGCTGGTGGCGCGCGAGGCCCGGGGCCAGGGGCGCTACCGCCGCAGTTTCGAGGTGGTGCGGCTCGATGGCCTGTCTGTTGAGCGGGTAACGGGCGATGTGGCGGCCCTGCCCCTGTTCCAGCGCTGGCAGGACGCCGCGTGGAAACGCCAGACGTTGAGCCTGCGGTGATGCCTGCCCGGCGCCCTGGGGCGCCGGTGCGGATAATCCATCACCGTATGAAAACAGACCGCTATGACGCCGCCATCATCGATCTTGATGGCACCCTGATCGACACCCTGGGCGACTTTGCCGAGGCCCTCAACCGCATGCTGCGCGAGCTGGGGCTGCCCGGCATTGCCGCACAGCAGATCGAGACCATGGTGGGCAAGGGTTCTGAGCACCTGCTTAATTTGGTACTAAAACAGGCTCTAGGGCAAGCAGGTAAAGCGCTGGCAGCTATTGAAATGGAAGCGCTGTACGCCCGTGCATGGCCCAGCTACCAGCGGCATTACCTGGCCATCAACGGGCACTACGCTGCGGTTTATCCTGGGGTGGTCGAAGGGCTGCAGGCACTGCGCGCTGCGGGACTGCCGCTGGCCTGCCTGACCAACAAACCCACCGCCTTTGCGCTGCCGCTGCTGCAGGCCAAGGGGCTGGACGGATACTTTACTTATGTGTTTGGGGGTGACGCCTTCGAGCGCAAGAAGCCCGACCCGTTGCCCTTGCTCAAAACCTGCGCAGCCCTGGGCACCCTGCCAGCGCGCACGCTGATGGTGGGTGACTCCAGCAACGACGCCCAAGCCGCCCGCGGCGCAGGCTGTCCGGTGGTGCTGGTGACCTACGGCTACAACCATGGCCAGCCTGTGACGGCGGTGGATGCCGACGGCTGGGTGGGGTCGTTGCGGGAGTTGGTGCTCGCCTGAGGCACTTTGCAACGGTAGGGCCTTGCCTGCGCGTTGTGTTTAGGAGTGGTTGTTGCCGATCTGGCGCTGCGCCGGGCGACCCTGCACGCTGCGCGGAGCGGCGGTGCGCGCTGCCGTGGCGCCGCCTGCCAGTGACTTCACGGAAGCACTGCTGCCCGTGCCGGTGTGGAACACGGACATGGCCTGCACCAGTTGCGCGGCCTGCGAACGCAGGCTGTCTGCAGCGGCGGCGCTTTGCTCGACCAGGGCGGCATTCTGCTGGGTGGCCTGGTCCATCTGCGTGATGGCCTCGCCCACCTGGCCTACGCCGGTGCTCTGCTCGCTGCTGGCGGCGCTGATTTCGCCCACGATATCGGTCACGCGGCGGATGGCCTGAACCACCTCGGTCATGGTGGTGCCGGCGCGGTCCACCAGGGCGGAGCCCGCCTCCACCCGTTCCACACTGGCGCCAATGAGGGCCTTGATTTCCTTGGCGGCATCGGCGCTGCGCCCGGCCAGGCTGCGCACTTCACTGGCCACCACGGCAAACCCTCGGCCCTGTTCGCCCGCCCGCGCCGCTTCGACGGCCGCATTGAGCGCCAGGATGTTGGTCTGAAATGCAATGCCATCAATGACGCTGATGATGTCCGCGATCTTTTGGCTGCTGTCGTTGATGCCCTTCATGGTCTGCACCACCTGGGCCACCACGTCGCCGCCCTGAGCGGCCACGGTGGAGGCGCTCATGGCCAACTGGTTGGCCTGGCGGGCGTTGTCGGCGTTCTGCCGCACGGTGGAGCCCAGTTGCTCCATGGAGGCCGAGGTTTGCTCGAGCGCGCTGGCTTGCTGCTCGGTGCGAGCCGACAGGTCGTTGTTGCCCTGGGCAATTTCAGCGCTGGCGTTGGCCACGCCCTCGGCATTGCGGCGCACGTTGCTGACAATGGTGGCCAGCTTGCCCTGCATGGTGGCCAGGGCTTGGAGCAACTGGCCGGCTTCGTCGCCGGCGCTGGTGTCCAGCGGCTGTGTCAGGTCACCGTCGGCAATGCATTCTGCGGCCTTGCGACCCTGCTGCATGGGCAACACGATGGAGCGTGTGACCAGTACCGCCAGCAACGCCCCCAGGGCGACGGCGACTGCGGCGCCCACACCCAGCAGCATCTGACTGGCTGACGCCAGGGTGTTGGTGCTGCGCTGGCTTTCGGCCAGTTGCGCCGCCATGAAGCTGCGCAGTCCGTCCAGCGCCTGTAGGTATTTGTCGGCCAGAGGGCGCAGGTCGTTGTCCACCATGGTGGGCACGC
>JAUYGP010000406.1 GCA_030690515.1 Giesbergeria sp. | reverse complement strand
GCCTGCAGCGGGTGGCGTGGGTGTTCTGGAGAGGGCACAAAAACCGTGTTGACCGCCACAGCGTAGGGCGGCCGCGCTTGCATGGCGGCCAGGGCATCGGCCACGGTGGCGCCCTCGGGCAGATCGTGGGGCTGGAGATTGATGAGAACCTGCATGGTGACGCGGATTCAGAGCAGTTGCATCGACAGGTCGAACTCGGCCGCCCGTGCCGACGTGCCGCCTTCGAGGACATCGAGCACTACGTCGTGCAGTGCCGGGGCAATCATGTAGCCATGGCGGTACATGCCGTTGACCTGCAGCGTACGCGCCGCCAGTTGGCGCACCGCTGGCAGGTTGTCGGGAAGGGCGGGGCGGCATTGCACCGACAGTTCCAGAATGCGTGCCTCGGCAAAGCCGGGGTGCACGGCGTAGGCGGCGCTGAGCAGTTCCAGCGTGGAACGCACGCTGGCGGGCGAGAGGTCTTCAGACTCGATCTCGGTCGCGCCGATCACGAATACATTGTTTTCCTTGGGTGCGATGTAGGCCGGATAACGTGGGTGCAGTAGTCGCGTAGGCCGCTGGAGCGTGACCTCGGGGGCGTGAAGGCGGATCACCTCGCCGCGCACACCGCGCAGTTGCGACCAGTCGCCGCGCGCCCCCAGGCCACGGCAGTCGAGCAGCCAGCCGGGGTGGTCCGCACCAAAATAGCCCAACTCGCGCGGGGTGTTCCAGTGCAGTTGCACGCCCAGGCGTTCCATTTCGCCCGCCAGCGAGGCCAGCAGTTGCCGGTTGTCGAGCTGGCCTTCGCCCGGCAGGTACATGCCCTGGGCAAAGCGCGGTGCGAGCGCGGGCTCAATCTGCGCCATGCCATCGCTGTCGAGCATCTGCATGGCGGGCAGTTCGGTGACGGTTGCGCGGGTGCTTTCGAGTTGCTGGCGCATGCGCGTGGCCTCTTGCGCATCCTGGCGGTGCCAGACGAGTAGCGTGCCTTCCTGCTGGAAGTACACCGGCATGGCCAGCGGTGCCAGAAGCTCGGGCCAGCGTGTGAGCGAATGGCGGCCCATGCGCACCACGCCATGCTCGGCCACGGCCGACTCGGCCAACGGTGCAATCATGCCGCCAGCCACACGGGCGGCCGAATGTTCGCCCAGTGGGCCACCCTTGTCGTAAATGGCCACGCTATGGCCCTGGCGGGCGAGTGATACGGCCAGCAAGCGCCCCAGCAGACCGGCGCCGAGAATGGTGAAAGAGGTGTTGGAAAGCGTCATGTTTGCCCGTCTGCGGTGTTACAGGGGACAAAACGGGCAGATGCCTGCACTGGAAACTCCCCACGCCAGCATGATCTGGATCGGGTAACGGGGCGCGAAGCCCCAGGGTGTTTCTCAGTCCGCGCCACGTTGGGTAGCGGGACACCCCTGTTTCGTCCGTAAGCGGCGATTACAGCACAACGCCGATTTCCCTGGCTTGATGTGGCGCATGCGTAAGCCCCGGTTTGTGCGCCGGGTTGTTGGGGGAAGGCGGCAGGGGTACTTTGGGTTTCCGGGATAATTTTCGCCATGACGCATACAGCCCCCTTTTCTGCGCAGGCTCCCCGCTACGCCCGCGTACTCTCCATTGCCGGGTCCGACAGTGGTGGTGGCGCCGGTATCCAGGCCGACCTGAAAACCTTCAGCGCCCTGGGCTGCTATGGCATGACGGCCATCACCGCCATCACCGCGCAAAACACGCAGGGCGTGCGCGCCATCCACGGTGTGCCGCCCGACATGCTGCGCGCGCAGATCGACGCCGTGGTGGAAGACATTGGCGTCGATGCCGTGAAGATCGGCATGCTGCACTCGCCCGAAGTGGTGGCCGTGGTGGCCGATGCCGTGCGGCGCCACCACCTGCCGCATGTGGTGCTCGACCCGGTCATGGTGGCCACCAGCGGCGACCGCCTGATGGCCGACGAAACGGTACAGGTGCTGGTGCGCGAACTGTTCCCGCTGGCCACGGTGGTCACCCCCAACCTCGACGAAGCGGCGCTGCTACTGGGCCGCAGCATTCCAGGCATCGAGGCCCTGGACGCCGCCGCCCGCGCCTTGCTGGCGCTGGGTGCGCCCGCTGTGCTGCTCAAAGGCGGGCATTTGCCAGGCGCCGAGGTGGTCGACGTGCTGGCGCTGCCGGATGGCACCCTGCAGCACCTGCGCTCGCCCCGCATTGCCACGCACAACGGCCACGGCACGGGCTGCACGCTGTCGTCGGCTATCGCCGCGCACTTGGCCCTGGGCCATGCGCTGCCCGAGGCCGTGGCGCTGGCGCGTGCGTATATTTTGGGTGCTATCCAGGCGGGTGCGGCCGTGCGCACCGGCAAGGGCCACGGCCCGCTGAACCACGGTTATGCGCCCATGGCGCAGCGTGTCATCCAGGGCTGACTGGCCAAGGGTTTTTGCGCCCGTCTCAAGTGGCCTCAGGTCACCTGTGCGAACTGGCTGCGCAAGTAGCTGATGATTTCTTTGGAGTCGTAGATCCAGCGGCTGTTGCCCGTTTTGTCCGTGATCTTCAGGCAAGGTACCTTGGCCTGGCCGCCTTGCTGCACCAGTGCAGCCCTGTCGGGGCCTTCCGGCTGCGCGTCCACCTTGGCGACCGTCAAGGACAGGCGGCGCATTTCTTGGCGAACCTTGATGCAGAAAGGGCAGGTTTTGTACTGGTACAGCGCCAGGCCTTTGCATGCCTGGTCAACGGCTTCCTGCCCCGCCGGAGAGCGCACGATGCCCTTGGGGCGGGTGAGCGCCTCTTTGAGAAGCATCACCGGGCCCAGGACAATGCGCAGGGTCTTGAAAAAGAATCGAACAAAAGATTTCATGGGCCATTTTAGGCAAGCCAAGCGCAGCCCCTTGCGGGCACACTACGGTGCGCCCGAGACACGGACTATTCAGCGGCGTGGACGGGTTGCGTAGGCCAGCACAAAGCTCACTGCCAGCGTGGGCAGGGCCGAGCCCAGCGCGGGGGCAAATTTTGGCAGCAGGTGGTAGAACGCGATGCCCGCCAGCCAGATGGCAATGGGCGCCGCGTGCGCCTTGCTTGCGCGTTGCAGTGCCGCAGCGGTATCGGCGCCAAACGCCAGGCGCCCCAAAATCACGCCAAACAACGGTACGAACACCGAGCTGAGCAGCAGCAAAAATGGCTCCAGGCTGTGCATGGGCAGTACCAGCGCCATCAGCGTGCAGACCACGGCCACGCCCAGGCCCCACTGGCGCACGCTCCAGCGCGGCAGGAGGCTGTGGGCCGAGACAGCGCCCGAATAGGTGTCGCCATAGGCGTTGTCCACCTCGTCGATCAGGATCAGCGACAGCGCAATCAGCCCGCCCTGCGCCAGCAGCAGCGCGGTG
>JAUYGP010000404.1 GCA_030690515.1 Giesbergeria sp. | reverse complement strand
ATGGTGAAATTGGTAGACACTGCGGACTTAAAATCCGCCGCTTCCTGCAAAGGGGCATGCCGGTTCGATCCCGGCTCGGGGCACCACCATTACTATTCGATCATGTCACATTACAACGCTCCATTCGAAATCCATGTCCATGGTCAGGTGCCACTGCGTGCCGATGCAGGGTATGAGCAGTTGCAGGAGGCCCTCAAGCCCCTCTGGAAGTATGCCGGAGCCCGTTCATTGGCCGATGGCGCTGCGAGTGTGTACGAGGAAGAACCAGGTATCCAGTTCGATGCCAAGGGCCACATGCTGCAGTTGTGCTGGACGGTTCGCGGAGATGAGGATTTTCGCCAGTCGCTAGATGAAATGTGCATGAGCCTGAACGATCTTGCAGAGCAAGGTGCTGCTGTCGAAGTCACTTTTTACGATGTGGACTTTGACGAGGATGAGGCTGATGAGGGCTCGGAATCGCGCGATGATTTCCTTATGCTTTTTGTTGGGCCAACGCCAGCTGCCATCATGCAGGTGCAGCGCGATCTGTTGGTGCAGGATGTCGTCAACATGATGGAGCGCCATTTTGATGGTTCCGAATTGGGCGGTGTCGTGGCGGAGATCGACAAGCTGTTCAGTCAGCGCTTTGATGCCTTGGTGAACTCGCTGGAGATCGGCAAGCCCCCGCGCGGCCCTGGCGGTTCTGGTGGAGGGCATGCTGGTGGAGGCGGTCGCCGTCCACGCCATCTGCATTGATGGCCGTTTGAACGAGTCGTTCGGGCGCACGGCCAGGGCATGTAGTACCCGCTATGTCGGCTGATTTGATCTACTTGGGTGCGTACTCCTCCTCGCTTCAGGAGCAGGTGCGCGATTTGTTGCGTGGGGATCGCAGCGCACTGGCGGCGGTGTTGCTGCGCAAGTACCCGCAGCCGCACGTTGTGCGGACTGACAAGGCCTTGTACCAGTACGCGACCGAGATCAAGAACCGGCATTTGCGCAATGCCGATGCGGTCAACAAGGTGGTTTTTGACAGCAAGATCCATGTCGTGCGGCATGCGCTGGGCCTGCATACCACTTTGTCTCGTGTGCAGGGGGGGCGGTTGGCTGCCAAACATGAAATCCGAATTGCCTCCATGTTCAAACAGGTGCCGGACGAATTCTTGCGCATGATCGTCGTGCATGAGCTCGCCCACCTGCGGGAAAAGCAGCACAACAAGGCGTTCTATCAGCTGTGCGAGCATATGGAGCCGGGCTACCACCAATTTGAACTGGATGTGCGGCTTTACCTTACGCATATCGAACTGGCTGGAGAGCGCTTGTGGGGTAACGCAGCGTGCTGAAAAATTCTGGATTTAGCGTTTTATGAAAAATGATTGCTATATTAATAGTAGCTGTTAGCGCCTGCCTGTAAAGCGCTAGAGGCTATTTCCATGGCCTATTCAACAGGATTTATTCCTTGGGTAGGTAAATCCATGCTGGCACAGCACTGTGCTGGTAGTTGTAGCCAGCGCCTTGCTGCGTTTTGCAACGGGGCCAGCATTCCCGTGGTCAGTAGTGTGATGGCACAAGCAGGGTCGAGCGTATCGCTGTCCAGGGCCAGCATGTCGGCCGCTTGTAGCAAGCGCCGCGTGTGCCGTGCCACCGGTTGCCCGGTAGCGATCAGCTGGACTGCAGGGCCGAGCAGGCGGCGCAACTCGTCTTGAACGAATACATAGTGGGTGCAGCCCAGAACCAGGGTATCGATTTCTCCGGGCTGGGATCCAAAACCGCCCATGGTGCCCGTGTAGCGTGCGCACAGCGCTAGGGTTTCGGTGGCGGCGGGTGCTTTAGGGATGGCCAAAACGGTGCTGCGCTCAATGGCATGGGCCAGGCCGTCACAGGGCTGCACGATGAACTCAGCTTGGCCGTGGAGAGAAGTCAGCAATTTTGCGAATTTGGCGCTGGTCAGCGTTCCACGCGTTCCGATGACGCCGATGCGTTTAGTTTTGCTGGCCGCCACAGCGGGTTTGAGTGCAGGTTCTACGCCCACCACTGGCAGGGTGGGGTGGCGTGCGCGGGCCTCGTGGATGGCGGCGGCCGTGGCCGTATTGCATGCGACCACCAGTGCTTTTATGTGGTGGTGCTGGAGCAAGTAGTCGGTGATGGTGTGGGTGCGCGCTGCCACAAAGGCGTCGCCCCGCTCGCCATAGGGCGCATTGCCGCTGTCGGCCAGGTACACAAAACGTTCGTGGGGCAGTTCTGCACGTAGGGCCTGGAGCACGCTCAGCCCACCGACGCCGCTGTCGAAAACACCGATGGGCTGTTGGGCTGTGGGCATGTTCGTGTGCCTGCCAGCCTGCGTGGCTGGCAGGAGGGGGCTACCTTCAGGTGGCGGAAACGCCGATGCCTTTGAACTCGCCCGTGGCAATGCGTTTTTGCCATTCGGCCGGGCCGGTGATGTGGGCGCTGGTTCCGCCCGCGTCCACGGCTACGGTGACGGGCATGTCCACTACGTCAAATTCGTAGATGGCTTCCATGCCCAGGTCGGCAAAACCCACAACCTTCGCGGTCTTGATGGCTTTGGACACCAGGTAGGCAGCGCCACCCACGGCCATCAGGTAGGCAGACTTGTGCTTCTTGATGGCTTCGATGGCGACGGGGCCGCGCTCGGCCTTGCCGATCATGGCGATCAGGCCTGTCTGGGCCAGCATCATCTCGGTGAAACCGTCCATGCGTGTGGCGGTGGTGGGGCCGGCAGGGCCTACGGCTTCGTCATTGACGGGATCGACCGGGCCGACGTAGTAAATGACGCGGTTGGTGAAGTCCACGGGCAGCTTCTCGCCCATGGCCAGCATGTCCTGGATGCGCTTGTGCGCAGCATCGCGGCCAGTGAGCATTTTGCCGTTGAGCAGCAGGGTGTCGCCCGGCTTCCAGCTGGCCACCTCGGCGGGGGTGAGGGTGTCAAGCTGAACGCGCTTGCTCTTTTGCGTGTCGGGCGCCCAGTTCACGTTGGGCCACAGGTCCAGGCTCGGTGGGTCCATATAGACTGGGCCGCTGCCGTCCATCACGAAATGCGCGTGGCGCGTGGCGGCGCAGTTGGGGATCATGGCGACAGGCTTGCTAGCAGCGTGCGTGGGGTACATCTTGATCTTTACATCAAGCACCGTGGTGAGGCCGCCCAGGCCTTGCGCGCCAATGCCCAGGGCGTTGACCTTGTTGAATAGTTCCAGGCGCAGCTCTTCCGTCTGGCTGAGTTTGTCGCCCTTGGCGGCCTTGGCCTGCAGTTCATACATGTCCAGGTCGTCCATCAGGCTTTCCTTGGCCATGAGGACGGCCTTTTCTGCCGTGCCGCCGATGCCGATGCCCAGCATGCCCGGCGGGCACCAGCCGGCGCCCATGGTGGGCACGGTCTTGAGCACCCAGTCCACCACGCTATCGGAGGGGTTGAGCATGACCATCTTGCTCTTGTTCTCCGAGCCGCCACCCTTGGCGGCCACGGTCACATCGACCTTGTTGCCCGGCACGATCTCGGTGAAGATCACTGCGGGAGTATTGTCTTTGGTGTTCTTGCGGGCAAACAGCGGGTCGGCCACCACGCTGGCGCGCAGCGTATTACCTTCATGGTTGTAGCCGCGGCGCACGCCTTCGTTGATGGCGTCGTCCAGGCTGCCGGTAAAGCCTTCCCAGCGCACGTCCATGCCGACCTTGAGGAACACGTTGACAATGCCGGTGTCCTGGCAGATGGGGCGGTGCCCCGTGGCGCTCATCTTGCTGTTGGTCAGAATTTGGGCCATCGCGTCCTTGGCGGCGGGGCTTTGCTCGCGCTCGTAGGCGCGGGCCAGATGCTGGATGTAGTCGGCCGGGTGGTAGTAGCTGATGTACTGCAGTGCGGCGGCAACGGATTCGATCAGGTCGGCTTGGCGGATGGTCGTCATGGCGTGGGGAAGATCAGGTTACGCGAAGCCTTAGATTATCCTCTGCCGGGCTTGCGCGGATCTGTCGCCTGGTTTTTGGAAGGCGTATCCTGCAGGG
>JAUYGP010000397.1 GCA_030690515.1 Giesbergeria sp. | reverse complement strand
GTCGGGCCTTTTTGTGGGGTTTGTGCTGGCCCTGCAGGGCTACTACACGCTACAGGACTTTGGTTCCACCGAGGCGCTCGGACAACTGGTGGCGCTGAGCCTGCTGCGCGAGCTGGGGCCGGTGATCACCGCGCTGCTGTTTGCCGGGCGTGCCGGTACCTCGCTGACCGCCGAGATCGGGCTGATGCGCGCAGGCGAGCAACTCAGCGCCATGGAGATGATGGCGGTTGATCCCGAGCGCCGCATTCTCGCGCCGCGTTTCTGGGCGGGTGTGGTGGCCATGCCGGTGCTGGCGGCAGTGTTCAGCGCCGTGGGAGTGATCGGCGGCTGGGTGGTGGCGGTCGGCATGATCGGCATCGACGGAGGCTCTTTCTGGAGCCAGATGCAGGGTGGTGTGGATGTTTTCAGTGATGTGGGTAATGGCGTTGTGAAGAGCATCGTGTTTGGCTTCACGGTCACCTTTGTGGCGCTGCTGCAGGGCTACACGGCCCGGCCCACGCCGGAGGGCGTGTCGCGGGCCACCACGCGCACCGTGGTGGTGGCGTCGCTGGCGGTGTTGGGCCTGGATTTCATCCTCACGACCCTGATGTTCAGTATCTGAAGAAAGAAAAAGGAAGAACGATGCAGCAGTCCAAGAGCGATGTCTGGGTCGGCCTGTTCGTCATGCTCGGTGTGGTGGCGCTGGTTTTTTTGGCGCTGCAGTCGGCCAACCTGCTGACACTGAATTTTCAGTCAGGCTACCGCGTGACGGCGCGTTTCGACAATATCGGAGGCCTCAAACCCCAGGCGGCGGTGCGCAGCGCGGGCGTCGTGGTGGGGCGCGTGGAATCGATCACGTTTGATGACAAGATTTTCCAGGCCAGCGTGACGCTGCAATTGCAGGACCGCTATGCTTTCCCGAAAGACAGTTCGCTCAAGATACTCACCAGTGGCTTGCTGGGGGAGCAGTACATCGGCATCGAGGCTGGAGCGGACGAGCACAATCTGGTGCCGGGGGACGTGGTGATAGCCACGCAGTCCGCCATCGTGCTGGAAAACCTCATCAGCCAGTTTCTCTTCAACAAAGCCGCCGAAGGCGTTCCCGCAGATAGCAGCAAATGACCACCGCCACGACCGAGGGCGTTCTCCGCCCTGAAGAACCACATTTCATATTGCCGGGCGCTGCCCGGACTGCAGCGCTGCTACTGGGTGTGCTGGTGTTGGCGGGCTGCGCCAGTGGTCCGCAGGCCCATCCGGATGATCCGCTGGAACCCTACAACCGCAGCATGACGCGGTTCAACGATGCTGTGGATTCGGCCTTGCTCAAACCGGTGGCCACAGCCTACCAGCAGGCCACGCCTGCGCCGGTGCGTACCGGCGTCAGCAATTTCTTTTCCAACCTGGGCGACGCCTGGTCGTTTGTCAACAATACGCTGCAGTTGCGTGCCGAGGGGGCCTTGTCGAGCTTCTTCCGCGTGGGCATCAACACCCTGATGGGACTGGGCGGCGTGCTGGACGTGGCCAGCGAGATGGGGCTGGAGCGGCACAAGCAGGACTTTGGGTTGACGCTGGGGCGCTGGGGTATGCCGCCCGGCCCGTATCTGGTTTTGCCCGTTCTGGGCCCGTCCACGGTGCGTGACACGCTGGCCTTGCCCGTAGACATGCGGGGCAACCCCGTGCGCCATGTCGATCCGATCTCTGCCCGCAACAGCCTGTATGCGCTGCGCGTGGTGGATACCCGCGCGAACCTGCTGCGCGCCGGAGAAGTGCTCGACGGTGCCGCATTGGACAAATACAGTTTTACGCGCGACGTGTTCCTGCAGGTGCGCAGCCAGCGGGCGGCGGATGCCGCAGGGCGTGCGCCGGGCAGCGATGACGGTCGTCTGCCTCCTGAGCCGCAAGAGTGAGCCTGGGTGCAGGTGCAATGAAGTGAGGAAAAAATGATGAACCGACGTTTTCTGGGCCACGTAGTGGCCAGTCTGGCGGCTGTATGGGCTTTGGCCGGGGCTGGAGCCGTGCATGCGGCAGATGAGGCGCCTGATGCGATGGTGCAGCGCCTGTCCACCGAAGTGCTGGATGCACTGCGCGCCGACAAGTCTGTCAAGGCGGGCGATCTCGATAAGGTCATTGTGCTGGTGGACAAGACCATCATGCCGAATGTGAACTTCCGCCGCATGACCGCCGCCGCGGTGGGCCCGGGCTGGCGCAAGGCCAGCCCCGAGCAGCAAAAACGCCTGCAGGATGAATTCAAGACCCTGCTGGTGCGCACCTATGCGGGGGCACTGGCGCAGGTGAGTGACCAGACGATCAACGTCAAGCCGCTGCGGGCCAGTCCGGAGGACAAGGACGTGCTGGTGCGCACGGAGGTGCGGGGCCGGGGAGATCCGATACAGCTGGACTACTGGCTGGAAAAAACCCCGGGCCAGGGCACCGGCTGGAAGATCTACAACCTCAACGTGCTGGGCGCCTGGCTGGTAGAAACCTACCGCAGCCAGTTTGCCCGCGAGATCAACGCCAAAGGCATCGACGGCCTGATCGACGCCCTGGCGGCACGCAACCAGAGCAACGCCAAGGGCTGACGGCATGGATGTGGCGCTGGCATTGCCTGCTGAACTCACGCACCGCCAGGCCAGCGGCGTGCTCGGCCTGTTGCTGCAGGGGCTGCGCGCGGACGAGGCATCGCACTGGGTGATTGACGCCGGGGCGCTGCGTGTGTTTGACAGCGCGGCGCTGGCCGTGCTGCTCGAATGCCGCCGCGAGGCGTTGGCCATCCACAAAACCCTGTCCATCAAGGACTTGCCCCCGGCGCTGGCAGGCATGGCCGCGCTGTACGGCGTGGACTCCTTGCTCCCCGCGCACGCCTCTGGGGTGTGATGGCCCCATGGCCTGTAGCGGTGCAGGGCTGCGGCCTCAAGCCGACGCGGGCCAAGGCCGTAAAATCGCTGTCTCCCATGCCCGCAGTCTCCTTCCAGTCCGTTTCCAAGACCTATTCCACGCCCCGGGGCCCTTTCCACGCACTCAGCGGGGTGAGCCTGGACATCGAGGAGGGCGAGTTCTTCGGCCTGCTGGGCCCCAATGGCGCAGGCAAGACCACGCTCATCAGCATTCTGGCGGGCCTGGCGCGTGCCAGCAGCGGCCGTGTGCTGGTGCAGGGCTGCGATGTACAGGCAGATTTTTCCCAGGCACGGCGCAAGCTGGGCGTGGTGCCGCAGGAACTGGTGTTCGATCCGTTCTTCAATGTGCGCGAGGCGCTGCGCTTCCAGTCAGGCTACTTTGGCGTCAAGGGCAATGACGACTGGATCGACGAATTGCTGCACAGCCTGGGGCTGACCGACAAGGCCCAGGCCAATATGCGTCAACTCTCGGGTGGCATGAAGCGCCGCGTGCTGGTGGCCCAGGCGCTGGTGCACAAGCCGCCCATCATCGTGCTGGATGAGCCCACGGCCGGGGTCGATGTGGAGCTGCGCCAGACGCTCTGGCACTTCATTGCCAAGCTGAACAAGCAAGGCCACACCGTCTTGCTGACCACGCATTACCTGGAAGA
>JAUYGP010000394.1 GCA_030690515.1 Giesbergeria sp. | reverse complement strand
GGTGGAAGATGCGCAGCGCTGCCGTGCCATCTCGGGCTGCGACGCCCTGATGCTGGGCCGGGGCATGGTGGCCGACCCGGGCCTGGCGCGCGCTTTGCGGGCTGCCGATGCCGGGCAACCCGGGGCTGATACCGTGGCATGGGCCGAGCTGCTGCCGCACCTGATGGACTTCTGGCGGTTGGTGTGTGCCGACCTGGAGCCGCGCCAGCGTGCCGGGCGGCTCAAGCAGTGGCTCAATCTGATGCGCAGGCGCTTTCCCGAGGCCGAGCGGGCCTACCAGCAGGTGCGCACCATGACAGACCAGGTGGCCATCACGCTGTGGCTGCAGGCGCTGCCTACAGCAGACTCTCCGGCGCCAGTGGCCCCAGCAGCCTGAGCATGAGCCGCAGCGGCAGGCTGGCGTCGGGCTCGGTATCGCTGTCAGGCAGGTCGCTGCCTTCGGGGGCGTGCCAGCGCAGTGGCTGGTCCGGGCTTTGCGTGACTTGCCAGGCTAGCGCGCCCAGGGCTTGCTCGATACGCTCGGTGACCCGGCCCGACAGATCCCTGCTGCGGATGAGCAAGGCAATTTCGGTGTTCTGCCGCTGAGAGCGCTGATCGAGGTTCATTGACCCCACGGCCAGCAGCCGCCCATCCATCACCAGCAGCTTGGAATGCAGCATGGCCCGCGAACCGCCGGTGCTGCCGGTGGTACTGAAGGCGCCGCGCAGGCCGGTGAGTTCGCTGCGCATTTCGAACAACTCGACCCCCATGGCCAGCAGCGCGGGCCGGTGGCGCGCGTAGCCCACATGCGCAATAGGCGCGTCGTTGGATGCCAGGGAGTTGGTCAGTACCCGAACCCGCACGCCCCGGGCGCGGGCGGCGGCAAAGGCCTGGAGCATGTCCGGGCCCGGCACGAAGTAGGGCGAGATGATGAGCAGGTCTTTGCGTGCATGGCCCATGAGCTGGAGCAGGCCATCGACCACGGTGTCGGTGGCTGCGTCCGTGGGTTGTGGTTCGGCATTCGCAGTGGTTCGCCCTTTGCGCGCCGTCAAGGTCATGGGAGAGGCCTTGGCCGGAGACCGCTCGGGCAAGGGGGTGGTGCCTTCGTGTTCTTCGGCAGGGATCTTCGCTGGCTGATCCACCAGCACCGCCGCGGGCGCCCAAATGAAGGCGGCCTGGGCCAGGTCCATGGGCTGCTGGTTCCAGATGTAGGCGCGTTGGGCGGCGGTGCTTTCGTGCGGGCCTGGGCGTTCTGCGGCGTCGGGTGTTTCGGGTGTGCTGGCCTCGGCGGCATCCGCCGCCTGAAAGCGGCTGCGCATTGTGTCGAGTTCCTTGCGCGTGATGAGGGATTGCACCGGGTAGGCGCGCTGGTTGTTCCAGTAGCTGTCAAAGCTGTGTGAGAGTTCCTGCACCACAGGGCCCGCCGCCAGCACATCCAGGTCCACAAAGTTGCCGGTGTCCGCGTTGCCGAAATACGCGTCGCCCAGGTTGCGCCCGCCCGTGACACCCATGGCATTGTCGGCAATGAAGAGCTTGTTGTGCATGCGCTGCTGCAGGCGCTGGAAGTCGCCCAGCATGCGGAACATGCGGCTCAGGTCTGAGCCACGTGCGCCCGGCACGGGGTTGAACATGCGCATCTCGATGTTGGGTACGAATGCCAGGCGCATGACCTGCGCGTCGCGCTCTGTGCTGTGGAAGTCGTCCAGCAGCACGCGCACGCGCACCCCCCGCCGTGCAGCGGCCACCACACCGAGCAGCAGGCGTTCGGTGCTGGTGTCTGCGTGGATGGCGTAGTACTGCAGGTCGAGTGTCTTTTCGGCAGCCTCGACCAGCGCCAGGCGGCTGCTGTAGGCAGCCTGCGGGCCGCTGAGCAGCAGGAATCCTGAAGGGGAACGGGCACCCGCTGCGGTGCGGCGTTCGTTCACCAATCGGCCCAGCGGGGTGCTCAGGGGTGCCTCCAGCGCATGGCTGACGGGTCGGTCCACATCTGTCGGCAGTCCGGTGCAGCCCCCGACGGCTAGCAGGGCCGCAACACCCGCCAGCCAGCGGCCCCAACAGGAGCGTGCCGGGCGCCTCGGTGGGGGACTGGGGTGTGAGGGCGGGTGCATGGCGTGGTGTCCTTCGAGGCAGCTTAGTCCATTTCCAGATCAAACGATTGCTTTGCCGGCGTCGCTTGCCGTGCTTCAGCACTGTCGGCGCTTCGCCTTCGCGTGCGCGATGGATTGAGAAACAGAATGACCGCCCATGGAGGTAAGCGCCTCAACGGTATATCCCGGCCGTGCGGTCGCGCCTGTCAGACAAGACCGCGCCAGCCCTTGGGCCGTGACGCCGTTGACGGCGCCGGGCCTCTACCAGCTCACCTCGCGGTCAGGTGTGGCGCTGATTTTGTGGATGGACAGGTCGGCGCCGTCGTACTCCTCTTCCTGCGACAGGCGCAGCCCCAGTGTTGCCTTGAGCGCACCGTAGACCACGGTGCCCCCCAGCAGCGCCCAGCCCACCCCCATGAGGGTGCCCAGAAGCTGGCCGGTGAACGTCACGCCGCCCAGACCCCCGAGGGCCTTGCTGCCGAAGAGACCGGCTGCCAGGCCGCCCCAGGTGCCGCACAGGCCGTGCAGCGGCCAGACGCCCAGCACGTCGTCGATCTTCCAGCGGTTTTGCGTGAGCGTGAACATGTACACAAAGATGAAGCCGGCCACGGCACCCACCACCAACGCGCCCAGTGGGTGCATCAGGTCGGAGCCTGCGCACACGGCCACCAGACCGGCCAGCGGGCCGTTGTGCACAAAGCCGGGGTCGTTGCGGCCTGCCACGAGCGCCGCCAGCGTTCCGCCCACCATGGCCATGAGCGAGTTCACAGCGACCAGG
>JAUYGP010000386.1 GCA_030690515.1 Giesbergeria sp. | reverse complement strand
TGGCCAGCCACAGCGTGATGAAGCTTGCGACGACCACGACGGTCGGCCCCCCCACGACCAGCCACATATAGCCAAACTTCCACCACGGCCGTGCATCGGTTTTGCGATCAGGATTCAACGCCATTGAGGTGCTTTCAAATAAGAGGACATACAGGCTGTTGATGCAGCACGATCAGCGGGGCACCAGGAATACGGCTTTTTCATCGACGCGCGCGGCTGAATCAACGGCTGCAATATTGAAATGCACGGTATGCGAGCCCGAGGCGGCCGACCCATAAGGGATCTGCAAGCGCACGACCACCCAGCGCGACTCCGCGGCCGCAATCTCGAACTCGGGCTCGGAGACCACTTCCAAGCCCGTCAACCCTTGGGCACTGATGCGGTAGCGCTGCGTTGCCTCGGTGGCATTCATGATTTGCAAGCGGTACGTGTTTTCCAGCTTGCCCCCAGCAACGATGCGCGACAAGGACGCCCGGTCACGCACGACGTCAACCTTCAAAGGTGTGCGCACCACCAGGCTGGTCAGCATGCCCACGCACAATGCAACCAGCACTGCGCTGTAGATCAAGACCCGCGGACGAGCGACCCGGCGCAGTATTTCTGCCTTTCCCCAACCCTTGCTGACACCGTTTTGCGTAGAGAAGCGAATGAGCCCACGCGGGTAATGCATCTTGTCCATAACGGTGTTGCAGGCATCGACACACAGGCCGCAGCCAATGCACTCGTACTGCAATCCATCACGGATATCGATGCCCGTCGGACACACCTGCACGCACAACGTGCAGTCAATGCAGTCCCCCAGACCCTTGGCTTTGTAATCAATGGTCTTGATGCGCGGCCCCCGGGGCTCGCCGCGGGCTACGTCGTAGGTCACGATGAGAGTGTCGGGGTCGAACATCGCGCTCTGAAAGCGCGCATAAGGGCACATGTACATGCACACCTGTTCACGCAGGAATCCCGCGTTGCCATAGGTGGCAAAACCGTAGAACAGCACCCAGAAAATTTGCCAGCTGCCGTTCAAAGCCAGCAGCTCCGCACCCAGCTCACGGATGGGCACGAAATAACCAACAAAGGTGAAACCCGTCCAGACTGAAACCACTATCCAGATGAATTGCTTCAGGGATTTTTTCCAGACCTTCTCAAGGGTCCAGGGGCTGCCATCGAGTCGCAGGCGCGCACTGCGGTCCCCCTCGATCTTGTGCTCGATCCACATAAAGATTTCTGTGTAAACCGTTTGCGGACAAGCGAAACCGCACCACAGACGCCCGGCCACCGCTGTAAACAAGAACAGCGACAGCGCCGAGATGATCAGCAAACCCGTGAGGTAGATGAAGTCCTGCGGGTACAACACCAACCCAAAAATGTAAAAGCGCCGAGCCCCCAGATCGAACAGCACCATCTGGCGCTGCCCCCATTCAAGCCAGGGCAATCCATAGAACACCAACTGCGTCAAAACCACCATGGCCCAGCGCCACCGGGCAAAAAACCCGCTGATGGAGCGTGGATAGATTTTTTTCTGCGCTTCGAACAGACTTCCCACTTCACTGTCCGTGGCGATGGGGATGACCTTGCGGGGTTTACCGCTGGGTGTATTCATGGTGCAGACTTCTCAGAACAGGGAGGCAATCACAGCGCGGTAGAACCTACTGGCGCCACCGCTGTTGAACCAGGGATCAAGCCTTATTGGGCCGCTGCGCCCACCTTTTGGGAAAGGCCCCAGACATAAGCGGTCAGCACGCCCAGTTGCGCATCGGTCAATTTGCCTGCCTGGGCCGGCATTTCATTGACCTTGCCCTTGTTGATCATCGCAGTGATCGCCTCTTCGCCCCATCCATGCAGCCAGATGTCATCAGTCAGGTTAGGGGCACCCAAGGCCTGATTGCCCTTGGCATCCATGCCGTGGCACGCAGCGCAGGCCGCAAACTTGGGTTTACCCAAGGAGGCGCGCAACGAGTCGTGTGGGCTGCCTGACAAACTCAGCACATAGTGCGACAGGTTGCGCACATCGTCTGCGGTGCCCACAGCTTCGGCCATGGGAGGCATATTGCCTATGCGCCCCTGGTGCAGGGTTTCATTGATTTTCTCGGGCGTACCACCGTGCAGCCAGTCCCCATCGGTCAGGTTGGGGAAGCTCTTGCCGCCGCGGGCATCAGAGCCGTGGCACTGGGCACAGTTGTTCATGAACAGGCGCTCCCCAATGGCCATGGCCGGGCCATCGGTGACCAAGTCCTCGGGCTTCATGGATGCGAAACGGGCGTACACCGGCTCGATTTCAGCACGGCCTTTGTCCATTTCTTGCTGGTATTCCCCCAACTGCGTCCAGCCCAGTTTGCCGGCAAAACTGCCCAGGCCCGGGTACAAGACCAGGTAGCCCAGTGCAAAAACGGTGGTCAATACGAACATCCACATCCACCAACGGGGCATGGGGTTGTTCATCTCGGTCAGGTCTTCGTCCCAGACGTGGCCCGTGGTGTTGTCGCTGCTCGATACGATCTTCTTGCGCGCCGTAATCCACAGCAGCAGCATGCAGGCAATGATGCCAATCAGGGTCAGCCCGGCCACATAAACCGACCAGAAATTACTGGTGAAGTCACTCATGGTGTGTTCTCGTTCTGGTGGAAATCAATCTTGTTCAAAAGGCAGTCGTGCCGCTTCGTCAAACCGGGCTTGATTGCTGCGCGAATAAGCCCAGATTCCAATCCCGATAAAGCAGGCAAACGACAGCAACGTAAAAACGATGCGCAACGTGGTGATATCCATAACCCGCTCCTATTTCAGCGCGCG
>JAUYGP010000378.1 GCA_030690515.1 Giesbergeria sp. | reverse complement strand
CCCTGCCGTGTAATACGGAGCCGAAGACCCGGGGATTGGCGGTTTGGAAGCGCGCTGCAGCATCGCGCACGGCAGCACGTTGGTTTTCGAGGGATGTCGATGGCTTCATCAGCGTCTCCGGAACGGCAGGTCTCTATCAGGCCAATCCAATGCTAACGGATGCCGTTGCCGGGGGCATTAATGCCCTGCCAGATTTTTGAGCTGGTACAGCGCGTCCAGTGCCTCGCGTGGGCTGAGCTGGTCGGGGTGGATGGCGGCCAGGGCCGCTTCGACCGGGCTGGCGCCTGCGGTCTCCAGGGCGGCGGGGGCGGCAAACAGGTCGACCTGCAGTTCGCCTGCACTGGCGCGTTCTTCCAGTGCCGCCAGCGCGTGGCGCGCGTGGTGCAGCACGGGGGCGGGCACCCCGGCCAGTTTTGCAACCTGGATGCCGTAGCTGCGGCTGGCGGGGCCGGGTTGCAGTTCGTGCAGAAACACGATGTCGGCCCCTGCCTCGGCAGCGGCGACATGCATGTTGACGGCGTGGCGGGCCTTGGCGGGCAGTTCGGTCAGCTCGAAATAGTGCGTGGCAAACAGCGTGAAGGCGCGGGTTTTGTCGTGCAGGTGCGTGGCAATGCCGCTGGCCAGGGCCAGGCCGTCAAAAGTGCTGGTGCCGCGTCCGATCTCGTCCATCAGCACCAGGCTGTGGGGTGTGGCAGCGTGCAATATTTGCGCGGCTTCCACCATCTCCAGCATGAAGGTCGATTGCGCGTTGGCCAGGTCGTCGGCGGCGCCAATGCGGGTGTGGATGGCGTCGATGGGGCCGAGGCGGCAGCTGGCAGCAGGTACGTGGCTGCCCATGCTGGCGAGCAAAACGATGAGTGCCACCTGGCGCATGTAGGTCGATTTACCGCCCATGTTGGGGCCGGTGATGATCTGCATGCGCGTGTTGGCGTTGAGCCGCGTGTGGTTGGCGATGAAGGCGCCGCTCGATGCCTCCTGCAGGCGCGCTTGCACCACGGGGTGTCGGCCGGCCTCAATCTCGATGCAGGGCTCTGGCACAAACTGCGGGGCGCACCAGTCCAGGGTGAGCGAGCGTTCGGCCAGGGTGCACAGCACATCCAGCGTGGCCAGGGCCTGGGCCAGGCGGGTGAGATGCGGGATATGGGGCTGCAGTTGATCGAGCACCTGCTCGTATAACCACTTCTCGCGTGCCAGGGCGCGTTCGTTGGCCGACAGGGCCTTGTCCTCGAAGGTTTTGAGCTCGGGGGTGATGAAGCGCTCGGCGTTCTTGAGCGTCTGGCGGCGGCGATAGTCTTCGGGCACCTTGTCGAGGTGGCTGCCGGTGACCTCGATGTAGAAGCCGTGCACCTTGTTGAACTGCACGCGCAGGTTGGGGATGCCGGTGCGCGCTTTCTCGCGGGTTTCCAGGTCGAGCAGGAAGGCATCGCAGTTGCTCTGGATAGCGCGCAACTCGTCCAGCTCGGCGTCGAAGCCGCTGGCGATCACGCCGCCGTCACGCACCAGGGCAGCGGGTTCCTCGGCAATGGCGCGCTGTAGCAACGCGGTGCAGTTGGGGGGCGGTTGCAGGTGGCTGAAAATTTGAGCCAAATAGGGCTCTGGCGCTTGTGCGTTGTGCGCTAGTAGCTCTGCTTTTTGTAGCGTTTTGCCCAGTGCCACCAATTCACGCGGGCGCACCTGGCGCAGCGCGGTGCGGGCGGTGATGCGCTCTACGTCACTCACGCCCTTGAGTTCGCTGCGCAGGGCATTCCAGGGGCCTTGGCCGCCGCCTGCACCGCTGGGGCCGCGCAGGGCGGTGGTGGCCGCCAGGCGCTGGCGGGCGGCGCTGCGGTCGCGCGGGGGTTCGAGCAGCCAGGTCTTGAGCAGGCGGCTGCCCATGCCGGTCATGCAGGTGTCGAGCAGCGAGAACAGCGTGGGGGCGTCTTCGCCGCGCAAGGTCTTCACCAGTTCGAGGTTGCGCCGCGTGCTGGCGGGCAGGTCGATGAGGTCGTCTGCACACTGCACCTGCACGCTGTGCACATGGGTGAGCGCGCGGCCCTGGGTGTGTTCGGCGTATTGCAGCAGGGCAGCGGCGGCGGCGTGGGCGTGGTGCAGGTCTTGCGCGCTCCAGGCCTGCAGGCTGGCTGCGCCCAAGTGTTCGAGCAGCTTGCGCTCGCCCAGGGCACCGTCAAACTGCCAATCGGGCCGAGGGCTGGCGGGGCAGGCGTAGCTGCCGCTCTGGCGCAGCACCTGCAGTTGCTGCTCGAAGCGGTCGGTGACGCCCGCGCTGTAAATCAGCTCGCTGGGGGCCACGCGGGCCAGCCAGGCGCCCAGCTCGTCGTGCGCGCATTCGGCCAGGTACACGCGGCCCTGCGTTACGCTCAGCCAGGCCAGGCCGCAGCGCGCCCGCGCGCCCTGGTGCACGGCCAGCAGCAGGGCTTCAGTTTTGTCGGACAGCAGTTCGGCGTCGGTCAGCGTGCCGGGGGTGACCACGCGCACCACCTTGCGTTCCACCGGCCCCTTGGCGGTGGCCACGTCACCCACCTGCTCGGCAATGGCCACCGATTCGCCCATCTTGATCAGGCGGCCCAGGTAGTTTTCCAGGGCATGGAAGGGCACGCCCGCCATCAGCACCGGCTGCCCCGCAGACTGGCCGCGCTGCGTGAGGGTGATGTCCAGCAGGCGCGAGGCCTTCTCGGCGTCTTGCCAGAACACCTCGTAAAAGTCGCCCATGCGGTAGAACAGCAAGGTGTCGGGGTGCCCGGCCTTGAGGGCCAGGTACTGGGTCATCATGGGGGTATGAGTCGAAAAATCTTGCGCCCCGCTCTCGATGGAAGCCTTTTTTTCTTGTTTTTCAGAGGGAATCGCCATTTTTTCTATCAATCCGTATTGCTCTCTAACGACCTCTATCGATCTGTATCGGTCCGCCAATTTATCCGACAAATCGCCGACAAATCCAGCTTTTGAGGCATAATTCCCACAGTTTTTGGCGGAAAGCCGTGTCGGGCCTCCGCCAAAAACACAGGAGCTGCGCGCCATGAAACTGGACTTATCAACCATCAACATTCCCGCGATGTCGCTTGACGCGTATCCCGAGCCCGGAAAGCCTTCCAAGCAATGGAAGCCATTCGCAGGCCCTAATTATCTTGTGTATGACACCAACCG
>JAUYGP010000367.1 GCA_030690515.1 Giesbergeria sp. | reverse complement strand
GGCGCGGCCAAGGGGTTTGCGCATATCGGTGTCATCAAGATGCTGGAAGCCAATGGTTTCACGCCTGCGGTGGTGGCGGGCACCAGTGCGGGCAGTGTGGTGGGCGCGTTGTATGCCAGCGGTATGGATGCGTTTGAGTTGCAGGAAAAGGCCGTGGCGCTGGATGAGAGCAAGATCCGCGACCTGCAGTTTTCTTCCGGCGGCCTGGTGCAAGGCCAGAAACTGGAGGATTACGTGAACGAGCAGGTGCGCCGCAAGCCGTTGGAGCAGTTGGCCAAGCCCTTTGTGGCGGTGGCCACGCGGCTCGAAGATGGTGAGCGTACGGTGTTTGCGCGCGGTAACACGGGCCAGGCGGTGAGGGCATCGAGCAGCGTGCCGGGGGTGTTCCAGCCCGTCGTCATTGGCAAATACCATTTTGTGGATGGCGGCATCGTCAGCCCGGTGCCGGTGGATGCGGCGCGCCAGCTGGGTGCCGATGTGGTGATTGCCGTGGATATTTCCAACAAGGCGCAGGGCAAGTCGCCGAGCGACATGCTGGGCACGCTGAGCCAGTCGATTGCCATCATGGGGCAAAAGCTGGGCCAGGCAGAGCTGGCGCGGGCCGATGTCATCATCCGCCCCAAGGTGCTTGATTTGGGCTCGGCAGACTTCAGCCAGCGCGCCACAGCCATCGTCGAGGGCGAAAAGGCCGCCCTGGCCGTGATGCCGCAAATCCGTGAGCGCGTGGCCTATTTGCAGGCCGAACGCGCCAAGGCCGTGCGCCTGGCCCAGCAAAAAACCGCTGAAGCCCAGTACAAGGCCTGCATGGAGAACCGCTCGCGCCTGCAGAAAATGGCGGGAATGGCCGGGCTGGGTGAACCCTGCATCAAACCCTGACGGGCGGCGGGCGTGTTCGCCCCATGCAGGACGTCCTTAACCCGGCGACGGCACTTCAAATGGCTTGGCTGCTACCATTCGCTCCCATGTCTTCCCAAACCCCATCCATTGACACCGGTCCGCTGCGCGGCTGCGTAGCTGTGGACGGGCACGCCGTGGTGCGTGAGATCTGGCCATACAAGCCGGTCGCACATTCCTCCGCCCGGCGATAACCTTCCTTCTCTTTCATCTGCGCAGAACATCCATCGCCGGGCACCAGCCCAGCGCGATGGCGGCCGGTTGCTTTGCCCTGATTCGGGCACGCCGGGCCGCTCTTTTTCAGGAGATGTGCCATGCCACCAGACTATGCCAAAGGGCCTTTGCCCCTTTACACCGCCCCTGCCCATGAGCAGACCACCGCGCGTGGCCGGGGGTGATGGCGATGGAATTCACCAAAAAGTTTCTCCGGGCCAAGAACCCTTGCGCTGATGGTTTCCGCTGGTTCAGCCGCCATGTGCAAGACGGTACCGGCTATCAGGACGCGCTGGACACCCTGGTCAACGCCGGGCGTGTGGACGATGCCTGCTGGCTGCTCACGCAGTTTGGCCCCACCACTGCGGTGCTGACTGTGGATGCGCTGGAGGCTGAGGCGATTGTGTTTGCCGGCACGATCGAGGTGCGCGGCGGCATTGATGTGGCCACGGTCATCCAGGCCGGTCGCTCTATCCGCGCAGGCGGCGGCTTGCGTGCGGGTGGCAATGTGGTGGCGGGCGAGGATATTCGTGTGGCGGGCAGTATTGTCAGTGGGGGCGCGCTGCAGGCCGGTGGAGACGTGCGCGCCGATTGGGGCGTGCAGGTGGAGGGCGACATCACCTGCGGCGGTGCCCTGCGCGCCGCATGGGATGTGGTTTGCAGCGGCAAGCTCACCCTCAGAGGCGGGGTTTTTGTTGGGCAGGATTTGATTGCCCAGGGCCCGGTGTCTAGCGACAAGGGCCTGCGCGTGGGTGGCCACCTGACCGCTGGCGACAGCGTGCGGGCAGGGCAGGGCATGCTGGTGGGGGGCGCCCTGACGGGTGCATCGCACCTGGAGGCGGGCTGGGGTATCAAGGCGGGTGAATGCATTCACGCGCAGGGCGCCATCAAGGCCGGCGAGAGCTTGTGCGCGGGCGAGGACATTTGCGCAGGCCAGGGCTACGGCGTTTTTGCCGGGCTGAACGTGCAGGAAGAATCCTGGAGCGCCAGCGCCCAGGTGTGGGCGCAAAGGAGCCCCGAGGGCCTGCGCAGCGGGGTGTGGAGCGGCCCGCGCGAAATTTG
>JAUYGP010000366.1 GCA_030690515.1 Giesbergeria sp. | reverse complement strand
AGCGCGGCCATGTCGCACAGCCAGTCGCCGAAAATCTGCGTGTAAGCGAGCCTGCCGCCCGGCCTGCCGCCGACAATGCCCGCATCGGGCTGAAACCTGGACACGCCATGGTAGAGCACCGGGTCGGCCTCGGCCAGCTTGTAGCCCTGGCCTTTTTTGGTGACCACATGCAGGAACTGCGGGCCCTGCAGACCCTTGATGTTCTCCAGCGTGGGGATGAGCGAGTCGAGATCGTGCCCATCGATCGGGCCGATGTAGTTGAAGCCGAACTTCTCGAACAGCGTGGCCGGCACCACCATGCCTTTGGCCTGCTGCTCCAGGCGCTTGGCCAGCTCCAGCAGCGGCGGCGCATTCTTGAGCACCGTCTTGCCCACGTTCTTGGCCGCCGCGTAGAACTGGCCACTCATGAGCTGCGCCAGGTAGCGGTTGAGCGCGCCCACGGGCGGGCTGATGCTCATGTCGTTGTCATTCAGGATGACCAGCAGGTTGCAGTCGGCCACGCCCGCGTTGTTCAGCGCTTCGAAAGCCATGCCGGCCGTCATGGCGCCATCGCCAATGATGGCCACCGCGCGCCGGTCTTCACCCTTGTGCCGGGCGGCCAGGGCCATGCCCAGCGCAGCCGAAATACTGGTGCTCGAATGGGCGGTACCGAAGGTGTCGTAGGCGCTTTCGGCGCGCTGCGGAAACCCCGAAATGCCGCCCAGTTGGCGCAAGGTATGCATGCGGTCGCGTCGGCCCGTCAGAATCTTGTGCGGGTAGGTCTGGTGGCCCACATCCCACACCAGCCGGTCGTAAGGGGTGTTGAATACATGGTGCAGCGCTACGGTCAGCTCCACCGTGCCCAGGTTGGAGCTGAGATGCCCGCCCGTCTTGGCGACGCTTTCGAGCACGAAGGCCCGCAACTCCGTGGACAGCACCTTGAGTTCGGCGCGCGAGAGGCGGCGCAGGTCCGCCGGGTCGTTCACGCTCGTGAGCAGGGGATAGGAAGTCGTTGGCATTGCTATAAATTTGCTAGCTATCAGCGCTTGTCAGAAAAGCTCTGAAGGCCTGTTTTTCTTGAGAAACGACATCAGTGCGACCGGCTCACAACCATGTCAGCCAGGGCCGCCAGGGCGCGTGTGTCGGGCAAGGCCGTCTGCCCGAGCGCCGCATGGGCCTGGTCGAGCAAATCCCGGGCCTGTGCCTGGGCGCGATCCAGCCCCAGCAGCGATACATAGGTGGGCTTGTCCTGCGCAGCATCCTTGCCCGCAGTCTTGCCCAGCGTAGCCGAATCCTGCGTGACATCCAGAATGTCGTCCACCACCTGGAACGCCAGCCCCAATGCGGCGCCATACGCAGACAACGCGGTCCAGGCGGTTGCACTGGTATGGCCGCAGGCCGCGCCCATCATCACGCTGGCCTGGAGCAAAGCGCCCGTCTTGAGACGGTGCATCTCGCGCAGGCGTTCTTCGTCGAGCGCCACACCCACACTGGCCAGGTCAATCGCCTGGCCACCCGCCATGCCAGACGAACCCGCCGCATGCGCCAGCAGGCGGCACAGCCGGGCCTGCACGGACGCTGGCACCCCGGCGTCTTCGGGGGTGAGCAATTCAAAGGCCAGGGCCTGCAAGGCATCACCCGCAAGCAGTGCCTGGGCCTGGCCAAACTGCACATGCACCGTGGGTTTTCCGCGGCGCATCACATCGTTGTCCATGCAGGGCATGTCGTCATGCACCAGCGAATAGGCATGAATCAGTTCCGCGGCACAGGCCGAGCGCAAAGCCGCTTCCTGGTAGCCCACGGCATGCTGTGCATCGCCATCGGCCGCCGCAACAGCCTCGCGGGCGGCCATCACCAGCAAGGGGCGCAAGCGCTTGCCACCATCGAGCACGGCATAGCGCATCGCCTGCCCGAGACCGGCAGGGGCATCCCCCCCCACCCAGCGCTCCAGCGCCTGCTCTACCTGCGCGAGATGCGCGCTGCTCCAAACCTGCAAGTCGTGCTGTTCCATGCCGCTCATTCCTGCGTCCAGGGTTGCAGCGTGCCACCATCGAGAACACGCACCTGTTCCTGTACGGCCTCCAGCCGGTCACGGCAAAAGGCCAGCAGGGTGGCGCCGCGTTGGTAACCTGCCAGCAACTGGTCCAGCGGCATCTGTCCCGACTCGATGCGCCCCACCAGTTGCTCCAGTTCTTCCAGCGCAGCTTCGTAGCTGGCGGGGTCAGCGTTTTTGGGTTTGGGCATGGGCAGGGGGGGACGAAAAGCAAAACGGGCGATTTTAGGCCGATACGGCCGCACCCATGCCTGCACCCCGACCTTCATGCCCAGCCAGAGCAGGCCTGCAGACCCAATACACGCATGGCGGCTGCGGGAATGGGGCTTCGCAATAACCCCACGGCCTATAATCCCATTCCCTGCAAACCGGCACCTTGCCGGTTTATTTTTTCCCGCGCTGCGGCGCGTCTCTCTCCCTGTGGGGAGTCTTTAGGTCAGGTCTCTCATGTCTGATTTAAGCCCTCGACTACAGCAGGCTGCAAGCCAATTACCCGTTTCAAGTTACTTTGACGCGGCGCTGTTCCAGCGCGAAATGGAAGTACTCTTCCAGCGCGGCCCCCGTTATGTGGGGCATAGCCTGAGTGTCCCCAACGTGGGCGACTACCACGCCCTGCCCCAGGAGCTCGGAGGCCGCGCCCTGGTGCGCAACGCCCAGGGCCAGGTGGAACTCATCTCCAACGTCTGCCGCCACCGCCAGGCCGTCATGTTGCAGGGGCGCGGCTCGCTGCAGCAGCACCAAAAAGGCAGTGCGGGTGGCAACATCGTCTGCCCTGTGCACCGCTGGACCTACAGCCCCAGCGGCGAACTGCTGGGCGCGCCCCATTTCGCGCACGACCCCTGCCTGAACCTCAACAACTACAAGCTGCGCGAGTGGAACGGCCTTCTGTTCGAGGACAACGGCCGCGACATTGAGGCCGACCTGGCCGGCATGGGCCCACGCAACGAACTGTCTTTTGAGGGCTACACCCTCGACCGCATTGAGCTGCACGAGTGCAACTACAACTGGAAGACCTTCATCGAGGTCTATCTGGAGGACTACCACGTCGGCCCCTTCCACCCGGGTCTGGGCAACTTCGTCACCTGCGACGACCTGCGCTGGGAATTCCAGAAGGAATATTCCGTACAGACGGTCGGCGTAGCGGCCACGTTTGGCCAGCCGGGCTCTGCCGTCTACAAAAAGTGGCACGAGGTACTGCTCAAGTACCGCCAAGGCAAGCTGCCAGAGCGCGGCGCCATCTGGCTGACGTACTACCCGCACATCATGGTGGAGTGGTATCCGCATGTGCTTACCGTCTCCACGCTGCACCCCCTCAGTGCCAACAAGACGCTGAACATGGTGGAGTTTTATTACCCCGAGGAAATCACCGCCTTCGAGCGCGAATTCGTGGAGGCCCAGCAGGCCGCCTACATGGAAACCTGCATCGAGGACGACGAGATCGGCGAGCGCATGGACGCGGGGCGCAAGGCCCTGTTCGAACGCGGCGACAACGAGGTCGGCCCGTACCAGAGCCCCATGGAGGACGGCATGCAGCACTTCCATGAGTGGTACCGCCGCGCCTTGGGCGACGCTGTGCCGCAGCGCTAGAAGCACACAAGAATCACTCACATTACAATAGCTGCCAGCGCTTGTCCAACAAGCGCTGGCAGCTATTTTTATTTGTAAAACTCCGCACCTATGCAAGCCCTCTGGATGGTTCTGGCCGCCTTCATGTTTGCCAGCATGGGGGTGTGCGTCAAACTGGCGTCGGTGTATTTCAACCCCGCCGAACTGGTGTGCTACCGGGGTTTTATCGGTATGGCAATACTGGCGTTGCTGGCACGCTCGCAAGGCACCACCCTCGCCACCCGCTACCCCGGCATGCATGCCTGGCGCAGCCTGGTAGGTGTCACCTCACTGGGGGCCTGGTTTTATGCCATTGCCCACCTGCCCCTGGCCACGGCCATCACCTTGAACTACATGAGCAGCGTGTGGATCGCCGCGTTTCTGGTGGGCGGCACGCTGCTCGCCTGGCGCCCCACGGCTGCAACGCCCCGGCCTGCCCTGCAGGGGCCGCTGATCCTCACGGTGCTGGCCGGTTTTGCCGGGGTGGTCATGATGCTGCGGCCCAGCATCGATCAAAGCCAGGAGCAGGTTTTCGCTGGTCTGGTGGGCTTGCTCTCGGGTCTGTCGGCAGCCTTTGCCTACATGCAGGTGGTCGCGCTCTCGCGCATGGGGGAGCCCGAAACGCGGACTGTGTTTTATTTCGCCGTGGGCTCGGCCGTAGCCGGCGGCGCGGCCCTGCTGGTCACGGGCACCTCACCATGGCCTGGCTGGCCCGGACTATGGCTGTTGCCCATTGGGGTGCTGGCCGCTGGCGGGCAACTGTGCATGACACGCGCCTATGCCAGCGCGCACACCCAGCGCGCCACGCTGGTCGTGGCCAACCTGCAGTATTCGGGCATTGTTTTCGCGTCCATTTTCAGTGTGCTGCTGTTTGACGATGTCATCACCCTGCTGGGCTGGGTAGGCATGGCGCTCATTGTCGGCAGTGGCATTGTCGCCACCGTGCTGCGCGCACGCGCCGCGCCCGGCGCTCCCGCCGAGGAACACTGATTCCGTTGATGACTCCATCGCTGTGGCCACAATGGCACCTGCATCCTCATTCACACGCCCATGCACATGCACTACACCACGCTGATCTCCGTTCCTGAACTGCAAGCCCTGGCCTCCAGCGGCGCGCCCCTGATGGTGTTCGACTGCAGCTTTGACCTGACCGCCCCCGCAGCGGGCGAACAGCAGTACCTGGCCGAGCACATCCCCGGCGCGGTCTATGCCCACCTCGACAACGCCCTCTCAGCCCGTCATGGCGCTCCGGGCGCCACCGGCACCATCGTTGCGACGGATGCCGACACGCCCGCATCAGGCGGCCGCCACCCCTTGCCCAGCCGCGAAAGGTTTTCTGTATGGCTCAGCAGCGTGGGCTTTTCCAACGACATGCAGGCCGTGGTGTACGACCGCAATGGCAGCAGTTTTTGCGGGCGCTTGTGGTGGATGTTGCAATGGCTGGGCCATGGCAATGTGGCCGTGCTCGATGGCGGGCTGCAGGCATGGACGGCGGCAGGCGCTCCTCTG
>JAUYGP010000362.1 GCA_030690515.1 Giesbergeria sp. | reverse complement strand
CCAGGATCTCCATGGTGCGCGGGTGCAACTCGCCTGAGTCCTTGTGCAGAAAGAACGGGATGGGCACGCCCCAGCTGCGCTGGCGCGAGATGCACCAGTCGGGGCGCCCGGCGATCATGTCGTGCAGGCGGGTCTTGCCGTTCTCGGGATAGAAGCTGGTGTGCTCAATCGCTTCCAGGGCCGTCTGGCGCAGCGTTTTGGGGGCCTTGTCCTTGGTGAAGACGCCTTCGCCCTCGTCCATGCGCACAAACCACTGGGCTGCGGCGCGGTAGATCACCGGCGTCTTGTGGCGCCAGCAGTGCGGGTAGCTGTGCGTGATGTCCTTGGTGGCCATCAGGCGGCCTGCGACGCGCAGTGCGTCGAGGATGACCGGCACAGCCTTCCAGATGTGCTGGCCGCCGAACAGCGGAAACTCGGCTTCGTAGGCACCGTTGCCCTGTACCGGGTTGAGGATGTCGTCCAGCGCCAGGCCATGCGCACGGCAGGAGTTGAAATCCTCCAGGCCGTAGGCGGGCGACGAGTGCACGATACCGGTGCCGTCGTCGGCCGTAGCGTAGTCGGCCAGGTAGACGGGCGAGAGGCGCCGGTAGCCTGCGTCCATGTCGTAGAGCGGGTGCTCAAATTCCAGCCCACCCAGTTTTTCGCCCAGGGCTGTGGCAATCACCTGGCCGGTCAGGCCATAGCGCGCCAGGCAGTCTTCGACCAGCGTGGCCGCCAGCACGAGCAGGCCGCGCTCGGTGTCCACCAGCGCATAGGGCAGGGCCGGGTTGAGATTGAGTGCCTGGTTGGCCGGAATGGTCCAGGCCGTGGTCGTCCAGATGACGACAAAGGCGTCTTTGGTCAGCTCGGGCAGGCCAAACGCGGCGGCCAGCCGGGCCGGGTCATGGGCTTTGAAGGCCACGTCGAGCGTGGAGCTTTTCTTGTCGGCGTATTCGATCTCGAACTCGGCCAGTGACGAACCGCAGTCAAAGCACCAGTAAACCGGTTTGAGGCCACGGTAGACGAAGCCCCGCTCGATCACGCGTTTGAACGCGCGGATCTCGCCCGCCTCGTTGGCGAAGTTCATGGTCTTGTAGGGGTTGTCCCATTCGCCAAGTACGCCCAGGCGCTGGAAGTCGAGCATCTGCTGTGCAATTTGCTCGGTGGCGTAGGCGCGGCTCTTGGCCTGCATGTCGTCGCGAGAGAGCTTGCGGCCGAATTTCTTCTCGATGGCGTTCTCGATCGGCAGGCCATGGCAATCCCAGCCCGGCACATACAGCGCGTCGTAGCCTTCGAGTTGGCGCGCCTTGACGATCATGTCCTTGAGGATCTTGTTGACCGCATGGCCCATGTGGATCTGACCATTGGCGTAGGGCGGGCCATCGTGCAGGATGAACTTGGGCTTGCCGTGGCGGGCATCGCGCAGCCTTTTGTAAAGCCCCTTCTCGTTCCATTCCTGCACCCAGCCTGGTTCACGCTTGGGCAGGTCGCCGCGCATGGGGAACGGGGTGTCGGGCAGGTTCAGGGTGCTGCGGTAGTCGGGGGGGCTGGCGTGGGTGGCGTCGGACATGGCGAATGGTTTTCGGGGAAGGCTCGACAAGCTCGGCCCGGGCGCTACAGCGTCCGGAAGGCGGTGGCAGGGGATGTTGGCGGTCTGCCTGCCTGAGCCTGTCGAAGGCGGCGGGCGGTGCCAACGCGTCAAATTCGGTCGCGCGTGGTCTGGCGGTGGGTTTTGGCGTGGGCGGCAAACCAGGCGCGCGCATCGGCACAGTCCTTCGCAATGCCTTGGGTCAAGGCATCGAGGCCGTCGTACCTGAGCTCGTCGTGCAGTTTGTGCAGCAGTTCCACGCGGATGATTTTACCGTAGGCCCCCTCGGGGCCCAGATGCTGCGGCCATTCGAGGCAATGGGTTTCAAGCAGCACGCGTCCGCCATTGACGTCCTGCGGGTCCAGCGAGGGGCGAATACCCAGGTTGGCCACGCCGGGCAGGGGCTCGTCGTGCAGGCCGTACACCGTCACCGCGAAAATGCCGCTGGCGGCGGGTTTCCAGTGCGCAAAGCGCAGGTTCAGGGTGCGAAAGCCGTCGCCCGCCTCTACCGAACTGGCGCCCAGCGCGCGCCCAAGCTTGCGGCCATGCACCACATGGCCCGAGATGGCGTAGGGGCGGCCGAGCAGTTGCGCCGCGTCCTGCATGCGCCCGGCGGCCAGGGCTGCACGCACCTCGGAGCTGGAGACGCGCAGGCCGTGCACTTCATAACTCATCATGCGCGCTACATCGAAGCCTTGGGCTTGGCCAGCCTTGTCGAGCATGGCGTAGTCGCCGGCACGCTGCTTGCCGAAGCGGAAGTCGTCGCCCACCAGCACGTAGCGTGCGCCCAGGCCGCGCA
>JAUYGP010000360.1 GCA_030690515.1 Giesbergeria sp. | reverse complement strand
GTCTTCTTCATCTTGCGCAGGATGTCGGCAGACACCTGTTGTGCCGAGATCTTGTTGCCGCGCACTTCGATCCAGGCGTCACCGTTGTCGGCGGCCACGATCTTGTAGGGCATCAGGTTGATGTCCTTCTGCACTTCTTTTTCCGTGAACTTGCGGCCGATCAGGCGTTTGACGGCGTACAGCGTGTTCTTGGGATTGGTAACGGCCTGGCGTTTGGCCGAGGCACCGACGAGGATTTCCCCGTCTTCCTGGTAAGCCACGATCGAGGGCGTGGTGCGGGCACCTTCGCTGTTTTCGATGACGCGCGTGGTGTTGCCTTCCATGATGGACACGCAACTGTTGGTGGTGCCCAGATCGATGCCGATGATTTTTCCCATATTCTTCTCCGCGATGTCAAAAAGGTTTAGATAACTCGTAACTTGTGGATAACTTCGCCCGCTTCAAGCCGGACAGTGCATTTTTTATTGGGGGGCGGCCACAGTGACCAGGGCAGGACGCAGGATGCGGTCGGCAATGGCATAGCCTTTTTGCAGCACGCTCACCACGGTGTTGGCCTCTTGGGCCGCAGGCACCATGCTGATCGCCTGGTGGAAGTGGGGGTCGAACTTCTCACCGGGGGCGGGGCTGATGGCCTGCACCTTGTTGCGATCCAGGGCCGAGTGCAGTTGGCGCAGCGTGGCGCCGGAGCCCTCGCGCAGTTGTTCGGCGGTGGCGTTCTGGATGGCCAGGGCAGCGTCCAGGCTGTCGCATACGGGCAGCAGGCTCTCGGCAAAACTCTCGATACCGAATTTGCGCGCCTTGGACACTTCTTCTTCGGCGCGGCGGCGGGCGTTTTCTGCATCGGCCTTCGCGCGCAGGAACTGGTCGGCCAGATCGGCGCTTTTGGCCTTGAGTTCGGCCAGTTCATTCTGCAGGCGGCTCATCTCGTCAGAGGCGTGGGCGCCCATGGCGGCTTCCATTTCTTCGGGGCTAAGGGCGCCGTTGTCGGGGGCAGAAGGATTGTTTTCGGACATGTCGTTGGTTCTGAAGCGGTTAAGGGTCAGTGGATGCCCGCTGCACATAAGGGCAAGGCCTTGAATTTCAAGGTGCAAAGCGGCAAAAAGCACCGAATGCCGCTTTGCGCTGGCCCGCAGAAGGACGTGAGTGTACAGAAGCTGTGCGGCGGGCTATAATGCTTGGCTTTGCCTTACCACACTGCTACAGACGCAGCGGGTGGTTCTAATCCAGAAGGAGTATGCATGCGTCATTACGAAATCATTCTGTTGATCCACCCGGATCAAAGCGAGCAGGTTCCTGCCATGCTCGAGCGCTACAAGGGCATGATCACCGCTGGCGGTGGCAAGGTGCACCGCGTGGAAGACTGGGGCCGCCGTCAACTGGCGTACCTGATCAACAAGCTGGCCAAGGCCCACTACTTGTGCGTGAACATCGAAGCCGACCAGGCTGTGATGGCTGAACTGGAGCATGCCTTCAAGTTCAACGACGCCGTGCTGCGTCACCTGACGGTTCAGAAGAAGAAGGCCGATACCGGCCCCTCTTCGATGATGAAGACCGTCGAGCGTGAAGAAGCCCGCAAGGTCAGCCAGGCCGAAT
>JAUYGP010000358.1 GCA_030690515.1 Giesbergeria sp. | reverse complement strand
ACCCAGGTGCGTTTTCGCAAGGAAGAAGAGATGCGCAAGGGCGAGGCCCAGTTGCGTGCCAGCGGCGCCGTCCCCGAGAAGGCCAACGTGAAAATTCTCACCAGCTGCCCCAGCTGCCTGCAAGGACTCAAGCGCTACGAGGACGACCTGCAAAACGGCCTGCTCGAGGCCGACTACATCGTCATCGAGATGGCCAAGCAAATCCTGGGTGAGAACTGGTTGCCCGAGTACGTGCAACGTGCCAACCAGGGCGGCATTGAGCGCGTTCTCGTATGACCACGACAGACTGCCCCTTGTGCCGTGAAAGCGGTGGCCAGCTTGTCTGGCGCGGGCAGCGCTTGCGCGTTATTCGTGCCGAGGAGGCGGGCTTTCCGGCCTTCTACCGCGTGGTGTGGAACGCGCATGTAGCCGAGTTTTCTGACCTGAGCAGCGCCGATCGCCAGCACTGCATGGAGGCCGTCGCCGTGGTGGAGCAGGCGCTGCGCGACCACCTGGCACCCACCAAGATCAACCTGGCCGCGCTGGGCAACATGGTGCCGCACCTGCACTGGCATGTGATTGCGCGCTTCGACTGGGACAGCCACTTTCCGGCGCCCGTGTGGGCGGCAGCGCAGCGACCCCGGGCCATGCTGCAGGAAGACGCCGTGCGCGAGCGCCTGCCGGGGCTGGATGCGTCTTTGCGCGCAAAGCTGGGGCTTGCACTGGGCGCTTGACCCCCCGTTCCGCTGCACATTCACTCCCACGCCAGCGGCAGGCTTGCGGGCCAGCACCCTGAAGGCCTTACACCCCGCCCAGCGCGATGAAGCGCGCCAGGTGGTGGTCCTCGTCGCCAAACTGGTGGTCCACCATGACCAGGCGCTTGGCGTAGTGCGACAGGGGCAGCTCCCAGGTCATGCCGATGCCGCCGTGCAACTGGATGCTCTCCTCGGCCACCAGGGCGCCAATGCGGCCGATGGTGACCTTGGCGGCCGACAGCGCGCGTTCGCGCTCGGTGCGGTCGGCGCTGTCGATGGCAGCGGCCGCATTGATGACCGCCGAGCGCGACTGCTCCACCTCCAGCAGCAGGTCGGCCATGCGGTGTTGCAGGGCCTGGAAGCTGCCAATGGGCACGCCAAAC
>JAUYGP010000355.1 GCA_030690515.1 Giesbergeria sp. | reverse complement strand
CCCAGAAGCTGGGCGTTCTGGTGCGCGAGGCGGATGACGTGGCGTGGATTCGGTACGCCTCGGTCCGCGCTCTGGGGTATGCGTGCGCAGCCGTGTTTGACCTGCGGCGTTTGATCCTGTTGACCCAGAAGGGGGCGAAATGACGACTTTGAGAGTACATCACCTCTTGTCAGGCTCGAAAAAATCACTTGTAACCCTTCCGGACGGTCGATGTTCTTGGCAGCCGGTGGGTAAACCAGTATTTCAGCAGCCTGCTATTGAGCCAACCGTCGCCATTCACTTTCCACCGGGCAGGCCTGCTGCTTTCCTATTTTGCCAATGGGCTTGTTTACGCCGAATGCGTTCCACGGTATGCGGCCAATCCTTCTCTGCGAAACTGGCGCCGCCTGCAGCCACCACCTGGGCACCGACCGCTTGCAGCGGGTCAATGTGATAGCAGGTTAAGCAAAACTCGGCCGCGCCATGGCCGTACTCGGCCAGTTCGGCCACCCTGTGGCACTGCGCACGCATGGTTTTTTCAGGCGCGCCGCTTTTCACCATGTAGAGCAGGTAGGCCCCCAAAATGGCCAGTGCCCATTGAGCTTGCAAAATGCCGTTGCCCTGGCGTTTTGATGCATAGGCCTTCAGGTTGGCCATGCGGCTGAGTAAACAATGCAGAGGGTCCAGCACGCGCAACGGCACACTCCTGCCATCCGGCATTTCTACGTCCACCTCGGCGGCGTACCTCAGCAGTTCGGAGTTTTTCAAGCCCGTGATAGACGCAAGAAAATCCATCAACATCACCCGGCCATTGCGCTCCAGGTACAAGGCTGCCGTACTGGGCGTTGGGTCACTCATCGCAGGAATGCACAACTCGGTTTGGTCGCGGCCCAGTAAATCGGCCAGCCACTGCGCATCCGCCTCATGTCCGAGCCAGTCAGCGTCAACGGTTAACGCATGGAATTGCTGGCCACCGCTGGCAATGGCGTTGGGCGGGGCCACATCGAGCACCACACCCCATACCTCCAGAGCCTGTCCGCCCACCAACACCAGGCGCTCAGGTGCGCGTGATGTCTTGTCCACCACATAGTAAAAATCGTCGGGCGAGAAGGGTGCCAGTTGCCCTGCCATGGCGCGTTGCCCCAAGCCCTTGGCAACCATCACAAACCACGCCAGCGAATGGCCGCGCCTTTCATTTTCATGGGCATGAAACCCATGGCCTGCCGAGCGTCGGCAGAGGGGGGCACCTGGCGACTGGCGGCATCGACCGCCTGGCGCTTGGATTCATTCCACGAAGACATAGGCTCAACACGTCGATTCTCATCGACGTGACCTTGCTCAACAGAACGTGCCTTGGAGTAAACCATCTTCAAAGACTACCACAAAGTCACAAAGTGAAGGCATCAAGCGGTTCAGAACGATCTCCACCGTCGCTGGCCCGCTCACGGCATCACCCCTCAGAACGCCACCCTCACCCCCACCGTCACATTGCGCCCCATCAACGGCGCGGCGTTCTTGATGAACGAGGTGTGGGCGTAGGCCAGCCGGTCCGTCAGGTTGTTGCCCTTCAGGTACACCTGCCAGGGCGTGCCGTTGGTCTGGCCGCTGTAGCTCACGCCCAGGTTCAGCATGCCGTAGCCGGGCGTGGCGGTTTCAAATGCGGCCACGCGGGTCTGGCGGGCCACCTGCACCCATTCGACCTGGCCTTCCCAGGCATTCCAGTTGGCATCCAGCCGCACACCGGCGCGGGTGGCGGGGATGCGGGGCAGCAGGCCCCCGCCGTCCAGCTTGGCGCGCACGGTGTCGCCAAACAGGGTGAGCCCCAGGTGGCGGTTCAGGCGCTGGCGCACCTGGCCTTCGATACCGGTGAAGGTGGCGTCGGCCTGGCTGTATTGCAGAAGTTGCAGGCCATCCACTTCGTCCAGCGTGCGGCCGTAGATGTAGTTGTTGATGCGGTTGCGGAAAACGCTGACACCAAAGGTGGTGTCGCCGCTGGTCTTGCGCAGGCTCAGGTCGATGTTCTGCGAGGTTTCGGATTTCAGGTCGGCGTTGCCACGTTCATAGGTACTGGTGGCCATGTGCAGGCCCCGGGCGTACAGCTCTTCGGCGGATGGGGCGCGGCTGGCGCGGGTGAGCGACGTGCCCACCTGGTAGCCGGGCGCAAATTTCCATACGGCGCCCAGGGATGCCGACGTGCCGTTGTGGCTGCTTTCGATCTCACTGGTTTGCGCTGTTGCGGTCTGGCGGTCGTGGCGCAGGGCTGCTTCAAAGCGCCAGTCGTTCCACCGGTATTCCTCCAGCACAAACAGCCCGGTCTTGCGCGTGACGGTGGGCTGCACGTAGGCCTCTTCGCCTTCGGCGCTGAATTTGCGCTGCGAGGTTTGCAGGCCGACAAGCCCCTTGAACCCGGCGATGGGCTCGTGTTGCAGCTCGATGCGGGTGTCGTAGGCCTTGTTCTTGAAGGTGGTGCTGATGGCGCCGTCTTCGACCTCGTCGTGGACATAGTCGGTCAGGCCCGCGCGCAGGCGCAGGGCTGCAAAGCCCGCAAACGGGTTGCGCAGCTCGCCCCGGATGTCCAGGCGCTCGCTGCGCAGGTCGACCACGGGCACGTCGCCGGGGTCTGCGGCATGGTCGTGGTCGTGGCCGTCTTCTTCCTCACCCGCATGCGACCCGCAGTGCAGGTGGTCGCCATGGGTGTGGCAGCCCTCAAAGCTGTGGTTGTGGCCCGGCAGGCCGTAGCGGGCGGTCTGGCGCGTATAGGCAGCGCCCAGGTAGCCCCGGTCGCCCACCCACGACAGGCCCACGCTGCCGGTGTCGGTGCGGTTGAAGCTGCCCGGCACCTTGCGGCCGCCCGCCCAGCCTTGGCCCACGCGGTAGTCGCTGGCATCGCGCGCCACGCCTTCAACGTGCACGGCGAGGTTGCCTGCGCCACCGGTCAGCGCGAAGGCACCGGCGCCCTCGCCTGCGCCGCTGTTGGCACGCAGCTCGGCGCTGCCTTCAACACCTTTTTGCGGGATGGCGGTGGGCACCTTGCCGTCGAGCACGTTGACCACGCCGCCCACGGCGCCGTTGCCATGCACCAGTGCCGAGGGGCCGCGCAGCACTTCGATCTGCGTGGCCAGCAGAGGTTCGGACACCACGGCATGGTCGGGGCTGATGGTGGAGGCGTCGTGCAGCTCGGCGCCATCGCTCAGCACCTTGACGCGCGGGCCATCCATGCCGCGGATGATGGGGCGGCTGGCCCCGGCGCCAAAGTGGCTGCTGGTGATGCCGGGCTCGCTGTTCAGGGTTTCGCCCAGCGTGGACTCGCGGCGGCGCACCAGTTCGTCGCCTTCGAGCACGGTGACGGGCGTGGTCATTTCGCCCGCGCCCAGCTGCAGGCCGCTGGCCGACACGGTGACAGGCGGCAGGCTGGGGGCCGCTGGTTCGCTGCGGTCTTGCGCCTGTGCGCTGCTGGCCAGGGCCAGCCAAACTGCCAGGGCGACGGGGCGCAGGGCGGGTGAAAAGGTGTTTTCAGGAAATTGCTTCATGGGAAATGCCATCGCCAGGGCACGGCATACGCGGTGCGGCCCGCGCACAAGCGCGCGCACCGGCACCATGGCCTGGCTCAATAATTTGAATGAAAAGTGCCTCTAACGCTTGATGGTCAAGCGCTGGCAGCTATGAAATCAGGAGTTGCGAGGGCCTGCCGCAGCAGATCAGCCCCGCGCCTGCGGGGGCGGGCCCCGGGCCTGGAACAGCGCAACATGGCGCTGCGCCACGCCGGGTGCAGGCAGGGGCGCGGGTGCCACGGCAGGCGCCGTGGGCGCCATGGCCGGGGGGGCCGAAGGCGCGGCATCGGCCAGTGCAAGCTGGTCGAGCAGCAGGCAGTCGGCCAGGCTGTGGTTTGCCAGCAAGGGCGGCAGGAAGGCGCTGGTGGCCGCCGCCGGGGCCACTGCGGCCCCATGGCCCGCATGCACCTGGGCCAGGGGCTGGGCATGCGCCACCTGGTGCCAGCGGCCCATTGAGGGCACCCATACCAGGGCCAGCAGCAGCCACAGCAGGGCCGCGCCGCTCATCAGGCGGCAATGCAAAGGGCTGTGCGGCTGCTGGGCGGGCGGCATTTACTTCACCGGCACTGCATCGACCATGCGGTAGAACAGGCCATAGGGGTCGTTCTTCAGGAGCAGAAAGCGCCCCTCCACC
>JAUYGP010000344.1 GCA_030690515.1 Giesbergeria sp. | reverse complement strand
CGCGCGGGTTGTCCAGCACGTCGGCCAGCAGGTTGGCGGTCAGGCGCGCCTCTTCGTCCTTGAAGCCCCGGGTGGTCATGGCGGGCGTGCCCACTCGGATACCGCTTGTCACCATGGGTTTTTCTGGATCGTTGGGGATCGCGTTCTTGTTGATCGTCATGTGGGCGCTGCCCAGCACGGCCTCGGCTTCCTTGCCGGTGATGCCCTTGGCGCGCAGGTCGACCAGCATCAGATGGCTTTGCGTGCCGCCGCTGACGATGCGCAGGCCGCGTGCGGTGAGCGTTTCGGCCACGATGCGGGCGTTGGTGATGACCTGCTGCTGGTATTGCTTGAATTCGGGTGCCAGTGCTTCCTTGAAAGCCACGGCCTTGGCAGCGATCACGTGCATCAGCGGGCCGCCCTGCAGACCGGGGAAGATGGCGCTGTTGATGGCCTTTTCGTGCTCGGCCTTCATCAAGATGATGCCGCCACGCGGGCCGCGCAGGCTCTTGTGCGTGGTGCTGGTCACCACGTCGGCGTGCGGTACGGGGTTGGGGTATACGCCCGCTGCGATCAGGCCGGCGTAGTGGGCCATGTCCACCATGAAAATGGCACCGATTTCTTTGGCTACTTTTGCAAAGCGCGCAAAGTCGATGTGCAGCGAGTAGGCCGAGGCACCGGCCACGATGAGCTTGGGCTTGTGTTCGCGGGCCTTGGCTTCCATGGCGTCGTAGGCAATCTCTTCCTTGGCGTTGAGACCGTAGGAAACCACGTTGAACCACTTGCCGCTCATGTTCAGCGGCATGCCGTGTGTCAAATGCCCGCCTTCGGCCAGGCTCATGCCCATGATGGTGTCGCCGGGTTTGAGGAAGGCGAGGAACACGGCCTCGTTAGCCGAGGCGCCGCAGTGTGGCTGCACGTTGGCGCAGTCGGCACCAAAGATCTGCTTGATGCGGTCGATGGCCAGTTGCTCGGCCACATCCACATGTTCGCAGCCGCCGTAGTAACGCGTGCCGGGGTAGCCTTCGGCGTACTTGTTGGTGAGCTGCGTGCCCTGCGCCCACATGACGGCGGGCGAAGCGTAGTTTTCGCTGGCAATCAGCTCGATGTGCTCTTCTTGGCGCTTGTTTTCGGCCTGGATGGCAGCAAAGATTTCGGGGTCGGTTTGTTCGACAAGAAGGTTGCGGTGGTACATGGCAGTCCTATGAGTAGAGCGTGTTTATGGCCTTTTCATGCTATGAAAAGGCCATAAACACGCTCTTAATGTCCCTTGAGAGCAAGGGCTGCCCAGGCGAACGGCGGAACACTGCGCGCCCAGGGGTCTGCAGCGGCACGCTCCCCGGTGGTTCACAGAGGGCAGGCCCTGCAGGTTTCCACATCAGCGGCAGTCTTCTGTGGAAAACTGCGCCTATCGCCAGTCGCGTACCCGGTTATTTTAACCGAGCCGATGTACTGCTTTCGCCGGGGCGATGAAGGGCTGGGAAACCAGCCTGCACGGGCTTAGAGATCCGAGTGCGAGAGCATGGGCACTTTGTCGCTGGTGGCGTTGCTTGCACCTTGCGATGGCGCGGCTAAGGCGGGGATCGTCATGGCGGGGGCCCGTGTACTCAGGGTGGGTGGTGCGGCGGCCATCCGGCGACCGCCAGCAACCTGGCTCAGCCGGAAGTGCTCGGCCAGTACTTTGGCAGCGTAGCCACCGTCGTCTGTCAGATTGGCCGCGCCTACGTAATAGCGCAGACCACCTTCGATCGAGCCGGCACGTGCGATGCATTCCTGAAGCACCTTCACGCCGACGCGCAGGTTGGTGACCGGATCGAATGCGGCCAGGGCTCCACCCACGTTTTCATACTTGTCGGTATGCACACGCGTCATCACCTGCATCAGCCCCTGGGCGCCAACCGGACTTTGCGCAAACGGGTTGAACCGCGACTCGATGGCCATGACCGCCAAAATGAGCGTTGGATCGAGCTTGGCGCGTGTGCCAAGTTCATAGGCCTCGGCCACCAGCAAGCCCAGAGGCTCGGGCGCTACGCGGTATTTTTTGCTCAACCAGAAGGCCACACGGGCCTGCTCGCGCGGGAGTTCCTGCGGATTCATGGCCAGGGTGCGGTCGCTGGGCTCCAGTGGTTCCTCCATTGG
>JAUYGP010000338.1 GCA_030690515.1 Giesbergeria sp. | reverse complement strand
GCCTGCTCGACCAGTTTGAGGCCGCGGTGGCGAAAAAAGACTGGATGGCCCTGCAAAGCGTGCTGGTGGGCTACGCGAAATTGGGGGCCAGCACACCGATTGAAATCGATGAACCCGTCGCACAAGCGCCCGGCACACCCGCTGCACCCACGGCCCTACCCGCCCTCGCTGCCAAGACCGACGCCACAGTGCCGCAAGAGCTGGCCGAGCAGCTGGCACGCCTGGTGGAACACACCCTGCACGGCTTGAGCAGCGATGACGCCCGCATCCATTTGCTGGGCGACCAGTTGCTCAAATTCCTACGCCAGTCGGCGCCCGCTGTCAGCACGCTGAAGATCATGCTGACCAATTTCAGCTTCCGCCTGTCATTTGCCACCGAAGACCAGGCCTCCGTGCGCGCCATGCTGCTGGAGTTGCTGCACATGGTGTTTGGCAACATTGCCGCGTTGAGCATGGACGACCACTGGCTCCAGGGCCAGGCTGAAGCCCTGGTGGCGGCCACGGCGCAGCCGCTCACCCTGCGTCGCCTGGACGATGTGCAACGTCGCCTGAAGGACGTGATCTTCAAACAAACCGAAGCCAAGGGCCGCATGGTCGAGGCCCAGGAGCAGATGAAGGAAATGCTCTCCACCTTCATCGAGCGCCTCTCCGACATGGCCCAGGCCAGCAGCGGCTACCAGGACAAGATGGAGCACTACTCCGAGCAGATCGCCCGGGCCAGTTCACTCGCAGAAATCACGCCCGTCCTCAAGGAACTGGTGGGGGCCACCCGCTCCATGGCGCTGGACAGCCGCGTGGTGCGCGACGAACTCACCGACCTGCGCGTGCGTACCGAAGAAAAGCGGGCCGAAATGGAGCGGCTGCAGCAGGAGCTCGACCGCGTCAGTACCCAGGCACGCCACGACCCCCTCACGGGCTCGCTCAACCGCAAGGGGCTCGACGAAGTCATCGAGCGCGAAATCGCCCGCGCCCAGCGCACCGAGACGCCGCTGTGCGTTTCCCTGCTCGACGTGGACAATTTCAAGCAGATCAACGACCGGCTCGGCCACGAGTCCGGCGACGCCGCCCTGGTGCACCTGGCCACCGTGGTGCGTGAAGTCATGCGCCCACAGGACATGCTGGCACGCTACGGCGGCGAAGAGTTCGTGGTCGTGCTGCCCGATACCGCTCTGGACCAGGGGGTTGAAGCCATGCAACGCCTGCAGCGCGAGCTGACCACGCGCTTTTTCCTGCGCAACAATGAAAAAATCCTCATCACCTTCAGCGCCGGCGTGGCCCAGTTGACGAGCACCGAAACCGCGACCGAAGCCATCCACCGTGCCGACCAGTCCATGTACCTGGCCAAGCGCTCCGGCAAGAACCGCGTTCTGCCTGCCTGACGCAGCCGCGCACCCCGCCCTGCGGCACCCTGGCCACCGTCCTGCCCATGCACCAGCGTCGCCAGTTCCTGCACCTGGCCCGCAACGCGGCAGCCATGGCGGTCCTGCCCCGCTGGGCCTGGGCGGGCAGCACGCTGCGGCACGACCCCTTTGGCCTGGGCGTGGCCAGTGGCGACCCCGCACCGCAAGGCGTCGTGCTTTGGACCCGCCTCTTGCCCACGGTCCCAGGCAGCCTGCCCGATTCCGTCACCGTGCGCTGGGAGGTGGCCGATGACGAAGCCTTCCGCCGTATCGTGCACCACGGCACAGCCACCGCCCTGGCGGCCCTGGGACACAGCGTGCATGTCGAGCTGACCGGGCTGGCGCCCGACCGCTGGTACTTCTACCGCTTTATGCAGGGCGACGCCATCAGCCGCACCGGCCGTACCCGCACGGCACCCCTGCCCGGGCACATGCCCGGCCACCTGCGACTGGCCTTTGCGTCCTGCCAGCGCTGGGAACACGGCCACTACGCCGCATGGCGCCACATGTGCGCTGACGCACCCGACCTGGTGCTGTTCCTGGGCGACTACATCTACGAATACGCATCGCCCCGCGACACCACAGGCCTGGCGCGCGCGCACAGCCTGCGCCACGCCACCACGCTGGCCGATTTCCGCGACCGCCATGCCCTGCACAAGAGCGATCCCCACCTGCAGGCCGCCCACGCCAGCTGCCCCTGGGCCGTCACCTGGGACGACCATGAAGTACAGAACGACTATGCGGGCAGTGCGGGCAAGGGCGATCCGGCCGCGTTTATGGCCCTGCGCACTGCGGCCTGGCAGGCTTTTTACGAGCACATGCCGCTGCGCGCCTCCAGCCTGGCTGCGCCCGGTTTTGCGCTGCACCGGCGGCTGGACTGGGGGCAGCTGGCCCACATCCACCTGCTCGACACCCGCCAATACCGCAACCTGCAGGCCTGCCGAAGCCCCCGCTCCAGCGGCGCCGGTGCCACGCGCCCCGACGACTGCCC
>JAUYGP010000336.1 GCA_030690515.1 Giesbergeria sp. | reverse complement strand
GACGTGGCCGCCTATGTGGTGGTGCTGATCATGCTGATGGTCAAACCCAACGGGCTTTTCGGCGAAAAGCTCCGCAAAAAAGTCTGACCCGGCAAACACACCATGCGTTTCATTTTCAAAACTGACTACCGGCAGGACCTCCGTCTTGCCAAGCACCCTGGCCATGTCTTCTGGTACAGCGCCTTGGGGCTGCTGCTGCTGGCAGCCCCCTGGTTGTTTGCCGAATACTGGTTGGCACAACTGACCTTTGTGCTCATCTATGCCATCGCGGGCCTGGGCCTGATGCTGCTGGCCGGCTTTACCGGGCTGTTTTCGCTGGGCCATGCTGCCTTTCTGGGCGTGGGGGCCTACACCCAGGCGGTGCTGGTAGGCATGGGCTGGCCCTTTCCCCTGGCGCTGGCCTGCGCAGCGCTGCTGTCGGCCGCTGTCGGCTTGGTGGTAGGTTTGCCTGCGCTGCGCGTCAAGGGCATCTACCTGGGCATGGCCACGCTGTCGTTCGGCTTCATCGTCGAAGAAGTGTTTGCCCGCTGGGAATCGGTCACCGGCGGCAATGCAGGCATGCATGTCAAGGCACCGACGCTCTGGGGCTGGTCGCTCTCGGGGGGCGAAGCGTTCTACTTCCTGTGCCTGGCGATCGCCGTGGCCTCCACGCTGGGGTTGCTCAACCTGCTGCGTGCGCCCACGGGGCGGGCCTTTGTTGCCATTCGCGATTCAGAAATATCGGCGCAGAGCATGGGCATTCACCTGGCACGCTACAAAACCCTGTCGTTTGCCCTGTCGGCCGGGCTGGCAGGCATCGCCGGCGCGCTGTACGCCCACAAGCTGCAGTTCATCTCACCTGACCAGTTCAACATCCTGCAGTCCATCGACCTGCTATTGATGATCGTGATTGGGGGACTGGGTTCGGTGCACGGCGTGTTTCTGGGCGCTCTCTTCCTCATCATCATGCCGCAGGCGATCAGCATGGTGAAAGACGTGTTGCCCGATGCGATTGGCCAGGCGCCTGGCCTACAGGCAGCCATTTACGGCATCGTACTGGTGGCCTTTGTGCTGTTCGAGCCGCACGGCCTGTATGGCCGCTGGCTCAAGATCAGAACCTGGTTGCAACTGTTTCCGTTCTACCGCAAAGGCATGTTCAAGCGGCAGAAATCGTTCCAGAAATCGGACCGCCTGAAATGACAGACATCCTTCTTTCTGCCCGCAACCTGAGCGTGCGCTTCGGCGGCGTGCTCGCCGTGAACAATGTCAGCTTCGACGTGCACAAGGGCGAAGTTTTCACGCTCATCGGCCCCAACGGCGCAGGCAAAACCACCGTATTCAACCTGATCAGCCGCATCTACGAACCCACGGCGGGCGAGATCGACTATCAGGGGAAAAAACTCACCGACCAGCCCGCCCATGCCATCGCCAGCCTGGGCATTGCACGCACGTTCCAGAACATCGAGCTATTCGAACACGCCACGGTGCTGCACAACTTGCTGATCGGGCGGCATACCCACCGCAAGACCGGCTTTCTGCGCGACATGTTTTTCACCACGACGGCCCGCGAGGCCGAGATACAGGCGCGCCAAAAGGCCGAGGAAGTGATCGACCTGCTACACCTGCAGCATTACCGCGACACCATGGTGGCTGGCCTGCCCTATGGCGTACGCAAGGTGGTGGAGCTGGCCCGCGCGCTGTGCACCGAGCCCCAACTGCTGCTGCTCGACGAACCCTCATCAGGCCTCAACGTGGAGGAGACCGACGACATGGCTTTCTGGATTCAGGACATCCAGCAAGAGCTGGGAGTCACGGTGCTGATGGTGGAGCACGACATGTCGCTCGTCTCCAAGGTGTCTGACCGCGTGCTGGCCATGAACCAGGGCGAGGTGCTGGCCATGGGCACGCCGCGCGAGGTGCAGGCCGATCCCGCCGTGATCGAGGCCTACCTGGGCACGGTGGACGATGTCTCTTCGCTGAGGAGGACCGCATGAGCACGCTGACCGAACGCGACGATGGCGCCCAGGCGCCCATGCTCAGCCTGCTCAACGTCGAAAGCTCCTATGGCCCCATCAAGGCCATCCGGGGCGTGAGCCTGAAAGTGCGCAAGGGCGAGATCGCCACCGTGCTGGGCTCCAATGGCGCAGGCAAATCCACCATCCTGAAAACCATCTCCGGCATTCTCGATCCGCGCAAGGGTTCAATCGAATTCAAGGGCCAGGACGTCACCGCCCGCGACCCGGCCTTCATTGTGCAGCAGGGATTGGTGCACGTGCCCGAGGGGCGCGAAGTGTTTCCGCTGCTCTCCGTGCGCGACAACCTGCTCATGGGCGCCTACACCCGCAAGGACCGCGATGGCGTAGCCCGAGACATGGAGATGGTGTATGGCTACTTTTCCATCCTGAAAGAGCGCGCGCAGCAGGACGCCGGGCTTCTGTCGGGCGGACAGCAGCAGATGTTGGCGATTTCACGCGCACTGATGGCCAACCCGGATCTGATCCTGCTCGACGAACCCAGCCTGGGCCTCTCCCCCAAGCTCACCAAGGAAATTTTCGAGATCGTGGTGCGCATCAACCGCGAGCGCGGCACCACCATCCTGCTGGTCGAGCAGAACGCCAACATGGCCCTCAATGCCTCCGACTACGGCTACGTGCTGGAGAACGGCCGCATCGTTATGGAAGACAGCTGCGATCGTCTGCGCGAGAAGGACGACATCAAGGAGTTCTACCTGGGCATGAAGGAAACGGGCGTGCGCGGCGAGCGGCGCTGGAAAAAGAAAAAGACATGGCGGTGAAGCAATGAGCAATTTGTGGGACGTAAGCCATATCCAGCCTCGGCAGGACATCATCGTGCCCGGCGAGACCATTTCCGCCGTGTTCTGGAACGCAGTGGCCCTGCGCGGCGATCAAATCTGGATGCGGCAAAAGAAACTGGGCATCTGGCGCAGCTGGACCTGGCAAGAAACCGGCGTGGCGGTGCGCGAAATTGCGGGTGGCCTGATGGCCCTGGGTTTCGAGCGTGGCCATACCGCCTCGATTCTCGCCAACACCGTGGTCGAATGGGTGCTGGCCGATGTGGCGGTACTCAGTTGCGGCGGTGTCTCCAACGGCATCTACCCCACCGATGCAGCTTCCCAGGTGCATTACCTGTGCGAGGACTCG
>JAUYGP010000331.1 GCA_030690515.1 Giesbergeria sp. | reverse complement strand
GCCCACCGCGCTGGACAACACCTGGGGGGCCGGCTTGGCGTTTGCGCCCTTTGACCTGATGGGCGACGGCAGTGGCAGCCTGGCGGTGGACGTGTCGGTGCACGCGCTCACCAAGTACCCCAGCGGCGGTGGAGATGTTCTGATGGGCAGCGTCATCACGCGCAACCCGGCGATACACCACCAGATACAGCGAGCCCACATGCACCTGGGGTTGGGTGTGGGGGCGAACGATGCGGAAGCCATCTTGCGCGCTTTGCCCAGCATCGGCCTGCGTTACCGGGCTCACGATCGGGCCGCGCGCACCCTCGCAATGTGGATGCAGCAGCAGGCCCCTGTGGCCCAGGTGCTGCACCCCGCCTTGGTCGATTCGCCCGGCCATGCCCACTGGAAAGCTCTGTGTGGTGCCGCCCAGAACGGTGAGGGGCTGGCTGCCGGCCTGTTCAGCGTGGTGATCGATGCGCGGTATTCCCAGGCCCAGGTGGATGCCTTCTGTGATGGCTTGCAGTATTTCAAGCTGGGATACAGCTGGGGCGGCCCTATGAGTCTGGTGGTTCCCTACGAGCTGGGCAGCATGCGCAGCCAGCCCGCGCCGCACCTGCGACAGGGCACCCTGGTGCGGTTCTCCATTGGGTTGGAAGCCGTGCAGGACTTGCAGGCTGATTTACAACAAGCCATGTTGCGTGCCTTTGACCAAGGCTGAAGGCGCCGCGATCAACAGACTGAAAGAGTAGGGTATCGGTTGAGATAGATCAAGAAACGGTAGTGAGGGCATACATTGGGCCAATAACCCTTGGATGCCATGACGACCCACACTGCTCCTGATCGAGACACCCAACCCATTGTTTTGCAAACGCTGCACTGGGGCGACCCGTGGCGTTGGCTGCAGTGCGGTTGGCAGGACATGCGCTCGGCCCCGGGCATTGCCTCGTTCTATGGCGCGTGCTTTTGGGGCATGGCGCTGTTGCTGGGTTGGGTATTTCGGTCGCGGCCCGAGTATGTGATGTCGATGGCCAGCGGATGTTTGTTGCTGGGGCCCTTTTTGGCTATGGGGCTGTATGACACCAGCCGCAGGCGCGAGGCGGGCCTGGGGCCTGAGTTGGGCCAGTCCATTACTTGCTGGGACAAGCACCTAGGCAGCATGGGCATGCTGGTGCTGGTGCTTATCGTGCTGGAATTGCTCTGGGGCCGGGCGTCGCTGGTGGTGTTTGCTGTGTTTTTCAACACCGGCATGCCCTCCACCACGGGTGTGGTGCAGGCCATTTTCAATATGCAGAACTGGAGCTTCGTGGCGGTCTACACCGTGGTGGGCGGCGTGTTTGCGGCCATCGTGTTTTCCGTCAGCGTGGTGTCCATTCCCATGATTCTGGACCGTGATACCGATGCGCTCACCGCAGGCATCACCAGTATGCGGGTGGTGGTGGAAAACACCGGGGTCATGCTGCTCTGGGGGGCATTGATCACGCTGTTGGTGGTGGCATCACTGGCTTTTTGGGGGGTGGGGTTGCTGGTGGTCGGTCCGTTGTTGGGGCACGCCAGCTGGCATGCCTACCGTGCGGCCGTGGCGATACCCGTACCTGTGGGGGCATGAGGCCTTGTTGCAGAGCAAGCTGTTACAGTGGGACTCAACTTTAGAGAGAGCAATCACCTTGGCAACCCCCAACTACGGATACGAAAAACGCCAGCGCGAGCTGGCAAAAAAGAAGAAAAAAGAAGAAAAACTGCGCGCCAAAACGTCGCCCCCCCGATACGACACGAACGGTGCCCCTTCCGATGGAGTCGCCGAGAACCATCCCGGCCAGCCCGCCGCACCCGGTGGCGAGGGCAATCCGTCCTGATTGGCGCCTGCCCGGCCCAGGGTGCCGGTTTTCAGCGCAGGAGCTTGCGCAGCGCGGGCCACACGTTCCCGAGCATCATCGGGTGCGCCTGGGCATTGGGGTGAATGCGGTCGGGTTGGAACAAGCTCGCTGCGTCGGGCCCGTTGGCCACACCTTCCAGCAGAAATGGCACCAGCGCCGTTTGGTGCTGGCGCGCCACTTCTCCAAAGGCTGCGGCAAAACGCCGTGCATAGTCGCTGCCATAGTTGGGCGGCACCTGCATCCCCACCAGCAACACCTTGGCACCGGCTTTTTGCGCCGCTTGCGCCATCGCAGCAAGATTGTCTTGCGTGTTCTTCATGGGCAAGCCGCGCAATGCGTCATTGCCTCCCAGTTCGATCACCACCACGGCGGGCTTGTGTTTGTTCAGCAGTGCGGGCAGGCGCGCCCGGCCACCCGACGTGGTGTCGCCGCTGATGCTGGCGTTGACCACGGTGGCGGCCACCTTCTCGTCGGCCAGGCGTTTCTCCAGCAGGGCCACCCAGCCCGTACCACGGGCCAGGCCGTATTCGGCGCTGAGCGAGTCACCCAGCACCAGGATGGTGGGCGTGCTGCCCTGGGCAGACGCCTGCGTCGTGCCCAGGCAAAGCCCTGCCAGTGTGCTGGCTGCCAAGCCCAGGATAAAGTGGCGCCGAAGCCGATCTGTACTCACGTCCAAACACCTTTCATCACTCATGTCTGATTCTTCCTCGCCATCTGCGCACCCGGTTATTGCCGTCGAGCATGTGTTCAAGTCGGTCAGCGACTCCACGGGCACGCTCGATATTCTGCGCGACATTGATTTCCAGCTGGCGCACAAGGAGACCGTGGCCATCGTTGGAGCGTCTGGCTCGGGCAAGAGTACGCTGCTGTCCATCATCGCCGGGCTCGATACCCCCACGCGCGGCACGGTACGCTTGGATGGGCAAGACCTGTTCGCTCTGGGCGAGGACGACCGTGCCGCGCTGCGGGCGCAAAAAATTGGTTTCGTGTTCCAGAGCTTCCAGCTCATGGGCAACCTCACCGCTCTGGAAAACGTGATGCTTCCGCTGGAGCTGGCAGGCCGACGCGATGCGCGCAAGCGTGCGGGCGAGATGCTGGAGCACGTTGGCCTGGGTCAGCGCCTGGGCCACTACCCCAAGGTGCTCTCCGGCGGTGAGCAGCAGCGCGTGGCGCTGGCGCGGGCCTTCGTGGTGCAACCGGCCGTGCTGCTGGCCGATGAGCCCACGGGTAGCCTCGACTTTGCTACGGGGGAGACCATCATGCAGCTCATGTTTGACCTCAACCGCGAGCAGGG
>JAUYGP010000305.1 GCA_030690515.1 Giesbergeria sp. | reverse complement strand
CACGTTCAGCACGCCGGGCGGGATGCCCGCTTCGAGCGCCAGCTCGCACAGGCGCATGGTGACCATGGGGTCTTGCTCGGAGGGCTTGAGCACGAAGGTGTTGCCCGTGGCAATGGCCATGGGGAACATCCACAGCGGAATCATGGCCGGAAAGTTGAACGGGGTGATGCCTGCGCACACGCCCAGCGGCTGCAGCAGGGTGTAGGTGTCCACGCCACTGGCCACGTTGTTGGCCAGCTCGCCCAGTTGCAGGTTGCCGATGCTTGCTGCGTGCTCCACCACTTCAAGGCCGCGGAACACATCGCCTTCGGCGTCGGGCAGGGTCTTGCCCTGTTCGGCGGTCAGGATGGCGGCCAGTTCGGCCATGTTTTCACGGATGAGCTGCTGGTACTTCAGGAAGATGCGGGCGCGTGCGCCGATGGGGGTCTTCTTCCAGGTCTTGAAGGCTTCTTTGGCCGAGGCCACGGCAGCGTTGATTTCGTCTTGCGTGGCAAAGGGCACACGGGCCAGCACCTGCTGGGTGGCGGGATTGACCACGTCGCGCCACTCGGTGGTTTGGGATTCGACGAACTGGCCGCCGATCAGCAGCTTGACGGTGGGGGCCAGTGCGGCCACGTTGGTGGGTGCGTTCATGCAGTTGTCTCCTGAAAGGACGGGCCCTATTGCCCGAAACCCCCTGATGGTATATGTGCATAATTGTCTGCACAAGAGATAAAAGCGCGCACGGTATCTGCATTTATGCACATGGTTTCGCAAGGCGCCTGTAAGTGAAGCACTGCGCAACACGGCCTCACGGGAGACACGATGGACTGGGATAACCTGCGTTTTTTTCTGGAACTGGCCCGCACCGGCACGCTGGCGGGCGCGGCGCGCCGCCTGGGTGTGGAGCACACCACCGTGTCACGCCGCATCCAGGCGCTGGAAAAGCAAATGGGCGCCACCCTGTTCGCCCGCGAGGCGGGGGGCCACCGGCTGGCCGAGGCGGGACGCCACCTGTTGCCCTCGGTCGAGGCCATGGAAGCGGCGGTGCTGGGGGTGGAGCGCGCCGCCCCCACGCCGGGCGGCGGCCCCTCGGGCCTGGTGCGCGTGGGCGCCACCGAAGGTTTTGGCACCCTGATCCTGGCGCAACATCTGGCGCGCCTGACGCAAAAGCACCCGCAGCTGTCGATCGACCTGCTGGCACTGCCGCGCATGCTGCACCTCTCCCGCCGCGAGGCTGACATCATCATCTCGCTCGAACGCCCCACGCGCGGCTCGGTCATCGTTGTCCGGTTGACCGACTACGTGCTGCACCTGTACGGCCAGCGCGACTACCTGGCCCGCTCGGCTCCGATCACGCAGCGCGAAGACCTGTGCCACCACGCCTTCATCAGCTATGTGGACGACCTGCTGTTCACCAAGGAGCTGCAGTTTCTCGATGTTTTGCACCAGCCCGAGCGCTTCGCGTTTCGCAGCACCAGCATCACGGCGCAATTCGAAGCCGTGCGCGCCGGTGCCGGCCTGGCCGTGCTGCCCGCCTTTCTAGCGGACAACGACCCGCTTTTGCAGCGGGTACTGCCCGAGCAGGCGCGTTTTACGCGCACCTTCTGGATGAGCATGCCGGCCGAGTCCAAATACCTGGCGCGCATGCAGGCGGTGTGGGGGTTTTTGAAGGAAACGGTGCAGCGGGAGCAGGCGCTGCTGGTGCCTGGGGTGCCGGCGCAGGCGACCTAAGCTTGCAGCATGCGCTGCGCCCAGGGGGGCAGGGGGTTGGCCAGCACCGTTGTGCCCGCCGGGGTGCGCAGGGCCACCAGGCGCGGGCCGCCCTCCGACACCTCCTGTGCGTCGTACAGGTAGGCCACATCGGCCTGGCGCACAGCCTGCGCAAGGTATTCCATGGTGCGCGGATAGCGCGCCAGAATGCGCTCCACCGGCACGGGGTGACCGCCCTCGCGCACGCGCTGGGCCACGCGTGCGGGCAAGCGGGCCGGGTCGTCCAGCGCCACGATGTGCAGCGCAACGGTATAGCCTTGGCGCTGCGCGGTGTCGATCAGGCGGAGCTTGGACGGGTGTGAAAAAACGGTTTCGCTGGCAAACGGCGTGCGTGCTTCCATCAGCGCCGTGCGGCGCGCCTCGGCCCAGGCGCGCGCAGCTTCGGAGCGCTGTTGCGGGTCGGTCATGTGCTGCAGGTGCGCGCGCTCATGCAGGTCGGCGTTCACAAATTCGAGGGGAGGCCCCAGGATGCCTTCACGCACCAGGGCGCGGTACAGCGTGGACTTGCCTGCGCCATTGGGACCCGCAAGCAGGTGAAACCAGAGCGGCGAGGGTGTCGCCAGACGGGGCGCCGCCATGCGCTCAGGCTGCGTGGGACAGGTTCTCTTGCACCACTTCGCGCACGCGCTGTGCCAGCGAACCTTGGACCTGTGCGGCCAGCAAACGGGCGGTCAGGGCGCCCACAGATGCCGGGGCCGTGGCCTGTGTGAGCGCTGCGGCTTCGTATTGCTCGATGGCGGTGCGCGCCTCTTGCACACTCAGGCCCGTGTGTTCGACGACCTGGCCCAGTGTGGCCCAGTATTCGATCTGGCTGGCCACCGAGCGGCGCATGGGCTGTGCCGCCTGGCGCGCCTGCTCGACGAGGGATTGGGGTAGCTTGACGGATGAAAAAGCAGTGACGGCCATGATGTTCTCCTGATTGGCGCATTTTGCGCCAATCAGGGGTGGTGTGCAAATGGGCAAACGGGCAGTGAGTGCCTGTGTGCGATCTCCCAGGCGTCCCCTTGCTGGTGACTGACCCGTTGCAACAGCCCTGTTTGAAGCGTTGCCGTACATTCACACCTTAATGTCCACACCCGCATCCCCTGTTGCCCAGCCTGACGGGTCCCCCGACAACCGGGGCGCAGGTGCGCCTTTGGAGCCAAAAAAATCCAAGCGCAGGCGCCCTCCGACCTTGTCGCTTTCTGCCTGGAAGCAGTTCATGAGCGTTGCCAAGCCGTATTGGCAGGGCGACAAGAAGCGCACGGCGTGGGGGCTCATGGCGCTGCTGATTGGGCTCATGGTCTTCGAGACGCAGTTGGCCGTGATGCTGGTCGACAAGAGCGGTGAAATGACCTCGGCGCTGGCAAGCAGGGATGCGGAACGCTTCTGGGCCGCCGTGCGCACCACGCTCTACGTGCTTGCCTTCGCAGTGCCGGTGTACGCGTTCTACTACTACATGCGCGACGCCTTCTCCAACTATTGGCGGCGCTGGCTGACGTCCCGGTTTCTGGAT
>JAUYGP010000283.1 GCA_030690515.1 Giesbergeria sp. | reverse complement strand
TACGTTGGCCATCTGCTGCTTGGAGAACAGGTTGGCGGCTCCGGAGATGGGGTTGAGGCGATTGAATTGTGGTGTGATCGGTTTGAGGCTGAAGATCCAGCCCCCGGCACCAATCGCGCTGACCAATGCGGCTGCACCGGTCAGGGTAGCAAAGGCGGCGCTGGCGAGGATGCCGATAAACGCCATGCCCTGCAGTCGCGTGAGCATGTATGCCGGGGTGTGCACCGTGGTGGCATCAAACACCAGTTGCTGCCCCATGGCGCGCAGCATTTGGTCAAACAGCGGCTGCGCAAAAACCAGCATGCTGGCCGCACCCGTACCCAGGATGGCCAGGTGCGACAGGTCGCGTGAACGTGCCCCCTGGCCGTCTGTGCGAGCCTTCTGGAGCTTGCGCTCGGTGGCGGGTAGATTGCGGTCTTGACTGGATTCCATGATGGCATGACGCGGGTGTCATGCCATTGTCGTGAGGGGCTCCGGAATCTAAAGCCCGATAAGCGGGCGCTGTCTGCGCTTATTCAGCCATGGTAGCGCGGCAGTTTTGCCGCAAGAACACCATGGCCTGTGGTCAAAAGCCCAGGCTGGCGAGCAGGTCGTCCACCTGGGACTGGTCCGTGATCACGTCTGCACTCTTTTCGGGATCTACCACCGGGCCAGACAACGGCGCACGGTGCTGCTCTGCGGCTGGCGGCGGAACGGCATTCGGGGGCGCCGTCTTTATGACCAACTGCACAAGTTGTTGTTCAATGGTCGCGGCCAGGGCTACCACACGGGCAATGACCTGCCCGGTCAGATCGTGGAAGTCCTGGGCCATCATGATTTCCGTCAGGTGCTCGTCGGAGATCTTGGTGATGTGCTCCACATCGGTCAGGAAATTCATGATCTCCCCCTTGGCCACGGCGGCCACGGGATCCTTGACCATGGAGGCAATGGTCTGACGCGACTGGGCCGCCAGAAAATCGTTCTGGGTCTTGGCCTGTTCAACCCGGGTCAACACCTTTTCTGCGGCTTCGCCCGTAAGGCGGGCGATATAGGACAGTCGGCTTTGTGCATCGGGCAATTCGTCCACCGTGCCGCGCAACTGATCCGCGTAGCCCAACTCTTTGAGAGCATCATGGAGTTGCCGGGTGAGTGCACCGATCTGGTGGTGGACGTTGTCATCCGGTGCGGGAGGGCTCTCGGGAAGGGTGTTGTCGGTCTCCATGGCGCCTACAGCCCTGCTTTCTTGATGATCAGCGTCACCTTTTCTTCCAGTGTCGCTTTGGTGAAAGGCTTGACGATGTAGCCTGCGGCACCCCCTTGGGCCGCAGCCACGATGTCTTCCTTGCGGGCCTCGGCGGTCACCATGAGAACAGGCAGGTGCTTGAGCTTCTCGTCGGCTTTGATCTCGCCCAGAAGCTGGAAGCCGTTCATGTTCGGCATATTGATGTCGGTGACGACGAAGTCGAACTTGCTGTTGCGCAGTTTGTTCAAGGCCGCGACGCCGTCTTCGGCCTCGTCAGCTTCGGTAAACCCGCTTTCCTTGAGCAGGTTACGAACAATACGCCGCATCGTGGAGAAGTCGTCAACGATCAGGAAGCGAAGGGCAGTGGCCACGGGGGACCCTTTCGGTCGGAAATTACAGTACGGATTGTCGGGGATGTACGCAGAGGTGACAAGTTGTTACCTCTTTTCGATATCCGGGACGGTTTCATTTTTTTCTTCCGGCAATTGTGCCGCAGGCAGGCCGGGAATGTTTTTTCCCAGCAATCGTTCCTGTGCTTCGCGGGTAAGTACCGTGATGGTGATGCGCCGATTGGAGGGTGCGCGTGGGTTTTCGGTGTCTAGCAGGTCGCTGGCCGCCAGGCCGACGACGCGTGCCAGTTTGGCGTCAGGCATGCCGGCGGCTACCAATTCTCGGCGTGAAGCATTGGCGCGGTCGGCAGAGAGTTCCCAGTTGCTGTAACCACGCTCACTGTTGCTGTATGGCACCGCATCTGTGTGACCTGACAGGCTGATGCTGTTTTCAACGCCCGCAAGGGCGGCACCAATGCCACGCAGAATGTCGCGCATATAGGGTTTGACCAGGGCGCTGCCGCTGTCGAACATGGGGCGGTTCTGTTCGTCCACGATCTGGATCTGCAGTCCGTCGGGCGTGACGTCCATGCGGATCTGTGAGCGGTATTCGTTGAGGATCGGGCTGCCGGTGATGATGGCGTCGATCTTGGCCTGTAGCGATTTAATGCGCTCGGCGTCCTGGCGCGCCATGTCGGCCCGCATCTGCTCGGCCGACATGCGGCGTTGCTTTTTTGACTCGGCGTCAGAGCGGCGTACCTGCCCGTGTACCTTGCTCAGGTCATTGCCGCCGCCGGGAATAATGCTGGAACTGTTGCCCGCGCCATCGCCTCCGGCCATGGCTACCTTGAGTGGTGCGTTGAAATACTCTGCAATACCTTGCAGTTCTCCCTTGGCGGTGGAGCCCAGCAGCCACATCAACAAAAAGAAGGCCATCATGGCCGTCACGAAGTCGGCATAGGCGATCTTCCAGGCACCACCATGCACGGCGTGGCCGCCTTTCTTGATCCGTTTAACGATGATGGGTTGGAGTTTTTTTTCTGCCATGGGGGCGCGTGCCTATTTCTTGCCCTTCACATAGCTCTCCAGTTCAATGAAGCTGGGGCGGTCGCCTGAGAAGAGCACTTTGCGACCGAATTCAATCGCCGTGGCTGGGTTGTAGCCTTGCATGCTGGCCAGCAGGGTGGATTTGATGCACAGCAGTTCCTTGGAGGCATCTTCGGTTTTTTGTTCGACCAGGCCCCCCAGGGGTTCCACGACGCCATAGGCCAGCAAAATTCCCAGGAAGGTGCCCACGAGGGCGGAACCAATCATGCCGCCCAGTACGGAGGGCGGCTGCCCCACGGAGCCCATGGTGTTCACCACCCCCAGCACGGCGGCAATGATGCCGAAGGCGGGCAGTGCGCCCGCCAGGCGGGCCAGTGCGGCGACCGGGGCATGGGCCTCCTGGTGGTGCGTATCTATTTCGCTGTCCATCAGGGCTTCAATTTCGTGAGAGTTGAGGTTGCCTGACACCATCATGCGCAAATAGTCGGTGGTGAACTCAATCACGTGGTGATCCGAGCCCACTGTGGGGTATTTTTTGAAGATTTCGGACTCGTGCGGCGCTTCGACGTCCTTTTCGATGGCCATCAGTCCTTCCTTGCGCGCCTTCTGCAGGATGTCATAGAGCATGGCCATAAGCTCCAGATACCGCGCTTTGGTGTATTTGGAACCCTTGAGCGCCATGGGAATCGCCGCCATGGTGGCCTTGAGGACCTTGGGCTGGTTGTTGACCACGAAGGCGCCAAGTGCTCCGCCCAGAATGGTAATGATCTCGAAAGGAAGCGCCTTCAGGATCACGGCAATGTTGCCGCCATGCACGACGTACACACCGAAAATGCAACCGAAGGCGACGACGTAACCGATGATGACAAACATGCTTTGATGAGGATGTGCGGCGGTTGAACGGGTGTGTGCAGTGGATTAGCACGGAATGATGGAGTCTTCTCAAGGCGCCTGTCGGTGTTGAAAATCGGTGGCTACAAATGTGCCGCAGCAGTCCACTTCCGGGTTAGGCGATCCAAGGTCGATAGGCTCGTGGCTATAAATGTATCGGATTACGGGCAAATGAAGCGTTCAAGTAAAGCGTGAACGACGGATATCTTGGGGTATTGGGGTGCCTGGCAGCCCGATCTGCCGGTTTGCGGGGGCATTTGGCGGGAGTTCCTCTTTTTCAGGCGGGGATACTGAAATATGCTGTGCCTATGAAAGCTGTTCTGCTCGCGGGGGGGCTGGGTACCCGCATCTCGGAAGAGTCGCACCTGCGACCCAAACCCATGATCGAGGTGGGTGGGCGACCTATTCTTTGGCACATCATGAAGATGTACGCCGCCCACGGCGTGAACGATTTCATCATCTGCCTGGGCTACCGCGGCTATGTCATCAAGGAGTATTTCGCCAACTACTTCCTGCATATGTCCGATGTGACCTTCGATATGCGCGAAAACCAGATGGAAGTGCACCACCGCCATGCCGAGCCCTGGCGCGTCACCCTGGTGGACACGGGCGAGAACACCATGACTGGCGGGCGGCTGCGTCGGGTGCAGGAATATCTACCCGCAGGCGAGCCGTTCTGTTTTACCTATGGCGACGGCGTTGCGGACCTGGACATGGCAGCGCAATTCGCCTTCCATCGCCAGCATGGCCGTTTGGCGACCGTCACGGCGGTTCAGCCTCCGGGCCGCTACGGCGCGCTGGTACGCAACGGTGATGCTGTGGCCGGGTTTGAAGAAAAACCGCGCGGTGATGGAGGCTGGATCAATGGTGGCTTTTTTGTGCTGCAACCCGAGGTGATTGGCCATATCGAGGGCGACGCCACCAGCTGGGAGATCGAACCGATGGCCCGGCTGGCCCAGACCGACCAGCTGCGCGCGTTTGAGCACACCGGGTTCTGGCAGCCCATGGACACCCTGCGCGAAAAGAACCTGCTGGAAGAACTGTGGCAAACAGGCCACGCCCCCTGGAAATGCTGGTGAGCATGCGTCCCGAACCCGACTTCTGGCGCGGAAAACGTGTGTTGCTCACAGGCCACACCGGTTTCAAGGGCGCTTGGCTGGCGCTGTGGTTGCAGCGCCTGGGCGCGCATGTCACGGGTATTTCACTACCGCCCGCCACCGATCCCAGCCTTTTTACGTTGGCCCAGGTGGATAAGGGTATCGATAGCCATTTTTGCGATGTGCGCAACGCCCAGGCTTTGGCCGACGGCGTTCGTGCTGCCCAGCCCGAGATTGCGCTGCATCTGGCCGCGCAGGCTCTCGTGCGCCCCAGTTATGCGGCGCCGCTGGAGACCTTTGCCACCAATGTCATGGGCACCGCCCACCTGCTCGACGCCCTGCGCGGTTTGGCCGGGGTGCGCGTCGCCGTGGTGGTCACTACCGACAAGGTCTACCGCAACCGCGAATGGGCCTACCCCTACCGTGAGGATGATGCACTCGGTGGCCACGACCCGTACAGCGCCAGCAAGGCCGCGGCCGAGCTGGTCACCGCCAGCTACCGCGATGCTTTTTTGGCAGCGCAGGGCGTGGCCGTGGCCACGGCACGTGCTGGCAACGTGATCGGCGGAGGCGACTGGGCGCAAGACCGCCTCCTGCCCGATGCCGTGCGCGCCTGGGAAGCCGGGCAGACCTTGCACATCCGCCGCCCCCAGGCCACCCGCCCGTGGCAGCATGTGCTGGAGCCGCTGGCAGCCTATCTCCGCTTGGCGCAAAGCCTGTGGGAGCAGCCTGCATTGGCTGGGGCGTACAACTTTGGCCCGCTTCCACACGAGGCGGCCACTGTAAAAAATGTAGTCAAAATGGCTTCTGGCGCTTATCCATCAAGCGCTGCCAGCTATGAAAATAGTAGTGAAGGGCCGCATGAAGCGGGCTGGCTTGCTTTGGAGACCGCCCACGCCCGCAGGGCCCTGGGCATTGCCCCGCGCTGGCCGCTGGACACCGCAGTCACCCGCACCATGGACTGGTACCGTCAGCAGCACGCCGGTGCCGACGCACGCGACTTGTGCCTGGCCGATATTGCGGCCTGGGAGGCACAAGCGTGAGCCGGCTGGCCCTGTCTCCGTTGCCGCTGCGCGGCCTGTTCCGGGTGCAGCGCCAGCGCGCGGCAGACGAGCGGGGATTTTTCGAGCGCCTGTTCTGCATGCACGAGTTGGCGGCCGCTGGTTGGGCTGCCCCTGTGGCACAGATCAACCACAGCCACACCGACCAGCGCGGCAGCCTGCGCGGCATGCACTACCAACGTCCGCCCCATGCCGAAATGAAACTGGTGAGCTGCCTGCACGGCGAAGTCTGGGACGTGGCCGTTGACCTGCGCCACGGCTCGCCCACCTTCCTGCAGTGGCACGCCGAGCGCCTGTCGGCTGACAACGGTTGTGCTCTGCTCATCCCGCCGGGCTTCGCACACGGCTTTCAGGCGCTCTGCGACCACGCGGCGTTGTTGTACTGCCACTCGACTGCCTACACGCCTACGGCCGAGGCGGGGCTTCACCCGCTCGATCCACGCCTGGGCATTGCCTGGCCCCTGCCGGTAGGGAGCCTGTCGCCGCGCGATGCGGGCCAAGCGCTGCTGCCCGATGATTTTGAAGGAGTGCGCTTGTGAAGTGCCGACACTGCGGCAGCGTGCTGCAACTGCCGTTCCTGGACCTGGGCAGCGCTCCGCCGTCCAATGCCTACCTGAGCGAAGCCGCCCTGCGTGCGCCGGAAACCTGGTTTCCGCTGCGCCTCTTGGTGTGCGAATCCTGCTGGCTGGTGCAAACCGAAGACCACGCTGGACGCGAGGCGCTGTTCACTGACGACTACGCCTACTTCAGCTCGTTTTCTTCTTCGTGGCTCGCCCATGCGCAGGCCTATGTGCAGGCCATGCGCGACCGTCTGAGGCTGGACAAGCGCAGCCTGGTGGTGGAGGTTGCTTCCAACGACGGCTACTTGCTGCAATACGTGCAGGCGGCAGGCATACCGTGCTACGGCATCGAGCCCACCGCCAGCACCGCTGCGGCGGCGCGCGCCAAAGGCATCGTGGTGGTGGAGCGGTTTTTTGGCGTGGCACTGGCCGAGGAACTGGCGGCCGATGGTCGCCAAGCCGACCTGATGGTGGCCAACAATGTGCTGGCGCATGTGCCCGACATCAACGATTTTGTGGAGGGCTTCGCGCGACTGCTCAAGCCCCATGGCATAGCGACCTTCGAGTTTCCGAACTTGCTGCGCATGGTGCAGGGCTGCCAGTTCGACACGGCCTACCATGAGCATTACTCGTATTTGTCGCTCACTGCGGTGCAGCGCATCTTTGCCGCCAATGGCCTTGCGGTGCTGGATGTGCAGGAACTGCCCACGCATGGTGGCAGCCTGCGGGTGTTTGCCGGGCGTGCCGATGTTGTCCCGCACCCCTACGCCACCCTCCAGGGCGCCGCGCAGGTGCGCGCGCTGCTTGCCGAAGAGGCTGCGGCGGGCATGCATGGCGCAGGTTTTTATAGAGATTTTCAATCCCAAGCCATACGGGTCAAGCGTGAGCTGCTCACATTTTTTCTGCAATGCCAGGCCGATGGCTTGCGCGTAGGCGCTTATGGTGCCGCCGCTAAAGGCAACACCTTGCTCAACTTTGCTGGCGTGCGGCCAGATCTGCTGCCTTACGTGGTGGACAAGAACCCCGCCAAGCAAGGCCGGTTTTTGCCTGGCAGTCGCATCCCGGTGGTGGACGAGGCGTATTTGCGCGCCCATCGGCCCGACTATGTGTTGATCCTGCCCTGGAACCTGCGGGAGGAGGTGGCAATGCAGCTGGAATACGTGCGGGACTGGGGCGGGAAGCTGGTCACGGCGGTGCCGCGGCTGGAGGTGTTTTGATGATCGAGATTCATGCCACAGCCCAGATATCGCGGTTCGCAGATATTGAAGACTCGGTGCGAGGGACCCGCATTGTGGTGGGGGCACAGTCCGTGATCGACAGCTTCGTCAAAATCAAGCCCGCAGGCGGCCACGGCGACCTGGTGGTGGGCGAGCGTGTGGTTGTCAACGCGGGTTGCGTGCTCTACACCGGCAACGGCATACGCATCGGAAATGATGTGGCCATTGCGGCCAACTGCACATTTGCGCCAGTGAATCACGCCTATGCCGAGCGTAGCCGACGCATTCGAGAGCAGGGCTTTCTACCCAGCAAGGGCGGCATCGTGATTGAGGACGATGTGTGGATTGGTGCCAATTGCGTCTTGCTCGATGGCGCTGTATTGCGCCAAGGCTGCGTAGTGGGGGCTGGTTCCATCGTTCGCGGTGAACTGCTGGCCTACACCGTCTATGCCGGACAGCCGCTGAAGGCTACGGGAGTGCGCCAGTGATGTTCACTGTGCTGGGAGCATCGGGCTACGTTGGAAGCCATTTGGTCGCGCATTTGCGTTCCTGCGGATACCCGGTCTGGGCGCCCGCACGGGGAGATGTTGAGATCTTCTCCCGGCCGCTAGGCCACGTGTTCTATTGCGTGGGTCTCACGGCCGATTTCCGAACACGCCCTTTTGAAACCGTAGAGGCCCATGTTGGTTTTTTGGCTGATGTGTTGCAACGTGCACAGTTCGAATCGCTGCTCTACCTATCGTCCACCCGGGTATACATGGGTGGATCCAGTACCCAAGAGGATGCCCCTTTGACAGTGTGCCCTGCAGAGCCTGCGCATTTGTACAACCTGAGCAAACTTGCCGGGGAGTCCCTGTGCCATGCCAGCGGCAGACCGGGCGTGCGTGTGGTGCGTCTTTCGAATGTGGTGGGGCCCGATATGGAGCCCACCAGTGGAAATTTTATTGCGTCGCTTTTGAATGGTGCGCGCATGGGGCATATATTTCTGCAAAGTAGTCTAGAAAGTACCAAGGACTATATTCATGTCAATGACGTTATGGAAGGCCTCCTTCTTATTGCGGTAAAAGGTTGTTCCAGTATCTACAATTTGGCAAGCGGGAAAAATACAACCCATAAAGAATGGATGCATTGGATGGTGCAGAATTTTGGATGCGATTTTTCGGTTGAATTGAATGCCCCGGTACAACATTTTCCAGAAATTGAGGTGGGAAAAATGGAAAAAGAATTCGGATTTTGTGCGCGTTCCGAACTGGATTTTCGCACTGTATCGATCAAGAAATAAGTAAAAGGAAATGTATGACGAACCATCTTACGTCACAATTTTTTGGCCTCAAAGATTCCACTGGATTTATCCAGGGGGTGCAGCAAGCGGTTAATAGTATTGGTCTTCAGGATGGCATCTATACGGGGGATAACTTATTTA
>JAUYGP010000282.1 GCA_030690515.1 Giesbergeria sp. | reverse complement strand
ACCTGGAGGAAGCGGAGTGGCGCGGCAGGCAGGGGGCTTGCGACCCCCGCTGGCGGCGCTGTTGCCGCCAGCAACTGGCGCAGCTGTGCCACGCTTGCTTCTAAAGTAATAGCTGCTGGCGCTTTGTTGGAGAGCGTTTGTCGCAGTTTTTGCACTGTTTTTTGCAGGCGAGCACTTTGCACGGGTTTGAGCAGGTAGTCCACCGCCTGCGCCTCAAACGCCTGCACCGCATACTGGTCGTAGGCCGTGACAAACACCAGGGCCGGAAAGGGGTGGTCGGCAGGCCAGGCGTCGGCCAGTTCCACAGCGGCGTCCAGCCCGCTCAGGCCGGGCATGCGGATGTCGAAGAACAGTACGTCTGGTTCCCGCGCTAATGCTTCGCGCACGGCGGCCAGGCCATCGCCCACGGTGGCCACGACCTGTAGTTCGGGCCAGGCCTGGGCCAGTTCGTGCTGCAGGGCAGCCGCCAGCAGGGGCTCGTCCTCGGCAATCAGGGCGCGTGGTGCGGTGGTGCTCATACAGTCGGAAAATTCAAGGGAAAAGTGACTCTGGCGCTTGTCCCTCCAGCGCTAGATGCTATCAATTCAAGAGTTCCCTGCGGGCCGTACAAAGTGGCCAGGCGCTCGCGCACCTGCGCCAGCCCAAAGTGGCTGGCGGTGCCGTCGGTGTGGTCTGTGGGCAGCGGCGCCAAGCCGACCCCCGTATCCACGACTTCGAGGACCAGCAGCGTGCCGGATGGGTCGGGCAAGGCACTGGCGCGCACATGGATGTGGCCGCCCCCCACCTGCGGCTCCAGCCCGTGGCGGATGGCGTTTTCTACCAGCGGCTGCAGCAGCAGCGGCGGCACCGGTGTGCTTTGCAACCCCTCGGGCAGATCCAGTGTGAAAGCCAGGCGTGGGCCCATGCGCACCGCCATGATCTCCAGGTAATCGGCCAGGCGGGCAAACTCATCGGCCAGCGGGTGCAGTGTGGTGCGTGCACCGCCCAGCGTGGCGCGCAGGTAGGCGATCAGGTGGTCCAGCATGGCCTGGGCGCGCGGCGGGTCGGTGGTGATCAGCACGCGCAGGTTGGCCAGGGTGTTGAACATCATGTGGGGTTCG
>JAUYGP010000281.1 GCA_030690515.1 Giesbergeria sp. | reverse complement strand
CACGTTGGGCGTGGTGCGGTCAAGCAGGACTTCGACAAACACCAGCATGCCCGCTCCCAGCTTGATCGGATTCAACCGCGCTTCGTAGCCCACGATGTAGCCATCGCGTGTGAGGCGCTGCACCCGGGCCAGAACGGCCGTGGGCGACAGGGCCACGCTCTCCGCGAGCTTCAGATTGGCAATGCGCCCATCGCTCTGCAGGATTGCAAGAATCCTGCGGTCGATACGATCCAAATCGTTTACAAAATCAGCCATTCGTAGTGATTTATTTGCTTGAATATCTAATATTTGACCATTAATTTTGTCTCGCAGCACGGATGATCTCGCTCTATCGGGATCACTCCTTTCTTGCACGAAACCATCGCCATGAACCAGCCCCTGCCCCCCTCGGCCGCCCCTGCCCAGCCCTTTGCCACCTTTGCCCCACGCACCGCGGGCCAGGGTGTGCTGCGTGAGGCCATCGTCGCGGCCTACCGCACGCCGGAACCTGAGGCCCTGGCGCCCTTGCTGGAGCAGGCTCGACTGCCGCAAAACATGGAGGCCGCCGCCGAGGCGCTGGCTTTGCGCATTGCAGGCACACTGCGCCAGCGCAAAAGCTCGGCGGGGCGGGCGGGCATCGTGCAAGGGCTACTGCAGGAGTTTGCGCTGTCATCACACGAGGGCGTGGCTCTGATGTGCCTGGCCGAAGCGCTGCTGCGCATCCCCGACAAGGCTACGCGCGATGCGCTGATCCGCGACAAGATCAGCAGCGGCCAGTGGGAGCCCCACCTGGGCAAGAGCCCCTCGCTCTTCGTCAACGCCGCCACCTGGGGCTTGCTGCTGACTGGCAAGCTGGTCTCCACGCACAGCGAAGGCCACCTCACGGCTTCGCTGGGACGCCTGATCGGCAAGGGTCGTGAACCCCTGATCCGCAAGGGTGTCGATATGGCCATGCGCATGATGGGCGAGCAGTTCGTCACGGGCGAAACCATTGGTGAAGCGCTGACCAACGCCCGCAAGATGGAGAGCGAGGGCTTCCGCTACTCCTACGACATGCTGGGCGAGGCCGCACTCACCAGCGAGGACGCGCTGCGCTATTACGCTTCCTATGAGCAGGCGATCCACGCCATCGGCAAGGCGTCTAACGGTCGGGGCATTTATGAAGGGCCAGGCATCTCGATCAAGCTCTCGGCCCTGCACCCACGCTACAGCCGCGCGCAGTGGGAGCGCGTAATGAACGAGCTGTACCCGCAGGTGCTGCGCCTGACCGAGCTGGCACGCCAATACGACATCGGCCTGAACATCGATGCCGAAGAAGCCGACCGGCTCGACATTTCGCTCGATCTGCTTGAACGTCTGTGCCATGCCCCCAGCCTGCAGGGCTGGAACGGCATCGGTTTCGTCATCCAGGCCTACCAGAAGCGCTGCCCGCGCGTCATCGATTTCGTGATCGACCTGGCCCGGCGTACACAGCGGCGCCTGATGGTGCGGCTGGTCAAGGGCGCTTACTGGGACAGCGAAATCAAGCGCGCCCAAGTCGATGGCCTGGACGACTACCCCGTCTACACGCGTAAGGCACACACCGATGTGTCTTACCTTGCCTGCGCCCGCATGCTGCTGGCCGCGCCCGAGGCCATCTACCCGCAGTTCGCCACACACAACGCGCAGACCCTGGCCGCCATTTACCACATGGCCGGGAACAACTACTACGCCGGGCAGTACGAGTTCCAGTGTCTGCACGGCATGGGCGAGCCGCTGTACGAGCAGGTCGTGGGCGCGGTGACCGCAGGCAAGCTGGGCCGGCCCTGCCGTATTTATGCCCCGGTGGGCACGCACGAAACGCTGCTTGCCTACCTGGTGCGCCGCCTGCTGGAAAACGGCGCCAACACCTCGTTTGTCAACCGCATTGCAGATAGCTCCATCGCCCTGGAAGAGCTGGTGCGCAATCCCGTCGCCACGGTGCAGCAAGTCGCCGCCGCAGAAGGCGCTGCGGGCCTGCCCCACCCGCGCATTCCGCTACCGCTGCAGCTCTATGGCGCCGAGCGCCCCAATTCCCGGGGACTGGACCTGTCCAGCGAACACGAACTCGCCCGCCTGGCCCCCGCATTGCAAGACAGTGCCCGGCAGCCCTGGCAAGCAGGCCCCCTGCTGGCGCAAGAGGTAGCGCCCGCCCCTGCCGTTCCGGTGCTCAACCCGGCCGATCACCGCGACGTGGTGGGCCAGGTGCACGAAGCCACCGAAAGCGATGTTGATCACGCCTTGGCCTGGGCCCACCAGGCCGCACCGCAATGGGCCGCCACGCCGCCCGCGGAGCGCGCAGCCGCCTTGGCACGCGCGGCAGATTTGCTGGAGCAGCAAACGCCTGCGCTGCTGGGATTGCTGATGCGCGAGGCCGGCAAGACCTGCGCCAACGCCATTGCCGAAGTACGCGAAGCGGTGGACTTCCTGCGCTACTACGGCGCCCAGGTGCAGCACAATTTTGGCAACACCACCCACCTCCCGCTGGGCCCCGTGGCCTGCATCAGCCCCTGGAACTTTCCGCTGGCCATCTTCATGGGCCAGGTGGCTGCAGCACTGGCCGCAGGCAACACGGTGCTGGCCAAGCCAGCCGAACAGACGCCGCTGATTGCTGCCCAGGCCGTGCGCACCCTGTGGCAGGCCGGCATCCCCCGCGCTGCCGTGCAATTGCTGCCCGGCCAGGGCGAGACCGTGGGCGCACGCCTGGTGGCGGATGAGCGCGTCATGGGTGTGGTGTTCACCGGCTCGACCGAGGTGGCGCGCATCCTGCAGCGCAGCATTGCGGGCCGACTCGATGCCGCGGGCAACCCCGTGGTGCTGATTGCCGAAACCGGTGGCCAGAACGCCATGATTGTCGATTCCTCGGCCCTGGTGGAACAGGTGGTGGGCGATGCCGTGGCGTCCGCCTTTGACAGCGCAGGCCAGCGCTGCTCCGCACTGCGCGTGCTGTGCGTGCAGGAAGACGCCGCCGACCGCGTGGTGACCATGCTGCAAGGTGCCATGGGTGAGCTGCGCATGGGCAACCCCGACGCCCTGAAGGTGGACGTGGGGCCGGTCATCGACGCCCAGGCACGCAGTGGCATCCTGGCGCACATCGAAACCTTGCGCAGCAAAGGCCATCGCGTATTCCAGCACCAGGCCCGTACCACGTTCGTGACAGACCACGGCACTTTTGTGCCCCCCACACTGATCGAGATCAGCAGTATTGCCGAGCTCGAGCGCGAAGTGTTCGGCCCCGTGCTGCACCTGGTGCGCTATGCCCGCAAAGACCTACCGCGCCTGCTGCAACAAATCAACGCCACGGGCTACGGCTTGACGCTGGGCGTGCACACGCGCATCGATGAAACCATCGCCCAGGTGGTGGACCAGGCCCACGCAGGCAATGTCTATGTGAACCGCAACATGGTGGGCGCCGTAGTAGGCGTGCAGCCGTTTGGCGGCGAAGGGCTCTCGGGCACAGGCCCCAAGGCGGGTGGGCCCATGTACCTTCTGCGCATGCTGTCCCGCTACCCCGCCGATGCACTGGCTACATCGCTGGCGCAGGCCGATGCAGCGCGCCCGCGCGACGAAACGCAACGCCAGCCCCTGCTCGCCAACCTGCAAGTCCTGGAAGACTGGGCACGCAGCCACAAGAACACAGTGCTGGAACGCACCTGCCAGCACCTGGCCGCCACCACGCCCAGCGGGGTGCTGCGCACCCTGCCCGGCCCCACCGGCGAGATCAACAGCTACCAGATCCTGCCCCGCGAGCGCGTGTTGTGCCTGGCCACACAAGAGACCGACCTGCTGACCCAACTGGCCAGCGTGCTTGCCACCGGCGGCCAGGCTCTCTGGCCCGTGCAACACACCGGCCTGCATGCCCGCCTGCCTGCGACCCTGCAGGAGCGCATAGCCCTGGTGGCGCAATGGCAGGCTGAAGGTGTGTGGCTGGATGCGGTGCTGCACCATGGCGACCGCGACGCACTGCGCACAGCCTGCCATGCCATCGCCTCGCGCCCCGGCCCCATTGTCAGCGTGACCGGTCTGCCTGCGGGCAGCACCGCCATACCGCTGGAACGCCTGGTGTTGGAACGCTCACTGAGCGTGAACACCGCCGCAGCGGGGGGCAATGCCAGCCTGATGACCATCGGCTAAGCCCCCCGCCAGACCCGCAGGCCTGGTGGTGCGCACACCCTCTATAGGGTGTGCGTCACCATCTTGAATTCCGGATCGTCGGCATAGGCCTTGATCGAGAAACCCAGGTTGCGCATGAGCTTGAGCATCTCGGGGTTGCTGGCCAGCACCAGCCCTTCGATTTCGGCGAGGCCCTTTTCGCGTGCCACATCCATGATGCTGAGCATCAGCCGCGAGCCCAGTCCCTTGCCACTGAAATCATCCGCCAC
>JAUYGP010000277.1 GCA_030690515.1 Giesbergeria sp. | reverse complement strand
TTCTTGGCCTTGTCGGATTCCGCTTCGTATTCAATGCCGGCGTAGATATCTTCGGAATTCTCCCGGAAAATCACCATGTTGGTCTTCTCCGGTTCCTTCAGGGGGGAAGGCACCCCCTTGAAATACTGCACAGGGCGAAGGCAGACGTAGAGGTCGAGTTCCTGACGCAGCGCCACATTGAGCGAACGAATGCCCCCGCCCACCGGGGTTGTCAGGGGGCCCTTGATGGACACCACATACTCTTTCAGCGCCCCCAGCGTCTCCTCTGGCAGCCAGACGTCAGGGCCGTAGACTTTGGTCGATTTCTCGCCTGCGTAGACCTCCATCCAGTGGATCTTCTTCTTGCCTCCGTAGGCCTTGGCCACCGCAGCGTCCACCACCTTGAGCATCACCGGCGTGATGTCGAGACCTGTGCCGTCACCTTCGATGTACGGAATGATGGGCTCGTCGGGCACATTCAACGACATATCGGCGTTGACAGTGATCTTCTGGCCTGAGGCGGGCACCTTGATGTGCTTGTACATGTAGCGAGTCTCCAATTGGGATGCGTTGTAAGACGGGAAGCCGCCCTGCGAGGGTATGGGGGGTGGCTACCCGACAAATTTTAGTCCCTATCAACAGATCCCCCCTGCTTTCCTCAGTCGCGACTTTCCGGTCCGACCCTTCCTTGAGGGACAATGCCTGCATGCGAAAAATGACGCCCCCCAACGCCATGAAGTTCACGCTGGCCAGTGTGCTGATGTTCGTGTCGACGATCGCCCTGGCGCAGGATGTCCCGCAACTGGACCTGCCGCGCACCACCCTCAAGGCCGGCATGCACCTGATACAGGCTCAGGTGGCGTCCACGCCGCAGCAGCGGGCCGTTGGCCTGATGCACAGGGCCGACATGCCGGCCAACGAAGGCATGCTTTTCGTGTTCGAGCAAGCTGCCGTTCAGTGTTTCTGGATGAAGAACACGCTGCTGCCATTGACTGCCGCCTTTGTGCAGGACGACGGCACCGTGGTCAACCTGGCCGACATGCAGCCGCAGTCACTGGACTCGCATTGCTCGGCCAGACCGGTGCGTTACGTGCTGGAGATGCATCAGGGCTGGTTTGCCAAGCGCGGTATCCAGAACGGATTCAAACTCAGCGGCCCACCTTTCGCGGGCCGCTGAGTAAGCTCGAGCAAGCTTCAGGAAGACGCCGCAGCCAGCGCGGCATTGAAGGCCTGGCTCGGACGCATGATCTGGGCCAGCTTGTCGAAGTCGGGCTTGAAATAGCCGCCAATGTCGACCGGCTTGCCCTGAACAGCGGCCAGTTCGGCCACGATGGTCTGCTCCTGCTCGGCCAGCACCTTGGCCAGTGGCGCAAAGTGCAAGGCCAGGTCGGCATCTTCGGTCTGGGCTGCCAGCTCTGCGGACCAGTACATGGCCAGATAGAACTGACTGCCGCGGTTGTCCAGCTCACCCGTCTTGGGCGACGGGCCCTTGCGGTTGTCCAGCAGTTTGCCGGTGGCCGAATCCAGCGTGCGGGCCAGCAAAGTCGCCTTCTTGTTGCCGCTCTTGAGGCCCAGGTCTTCCAGTGACACGGCCAGCGCCAGGAACTCGCCCAGCGAATCCCAGCGCAGGTGATTCTCTTCCACCAGTTGCTGCACGTGCTTGGGCGCCGAGCCGCCCGCACCGGTTTCGTACATGCCGCCACCGGCCATCAGCGGCACGATGGAGAGCATCTTGGCCGACGTGCCCAGCTCCATGATGGGAAACAGGTCGGTGAGGTAGTCGCGCAGGATGTTGCCGGTGGCGCTGATGGTGTCCAGGCCGCCGATCACGCGCTCGAGCGTGTAACGCATGGCGCGCACCTGGCTCATGATCTGGATGTCCAGCCCGGTGGTGTCGTGCTCGTGCAGGTACATCCGGACCTTGGTGATCAGCTGCGCCTCGTGAGGGCGGTAAGCGTCCAGCCAGAACACCACCGGCATGCCCGAATTGCGAGCGCGGGTGACCGCCAGCTTGACCCAGTCACGAATGGCGGCGTCCTTCACCTGGCACATGCGCCATATGTCGCCTGCCTCCACGTCCTGGCTCATCAGCACTTCACCCGTCTCCAGGTCGGTGATGTTGGCCACACCGTCTTCGGTGATTTCGAAAGTCTTGTCGTGCGAGCCGTACTCTTCGGCCTGCTGGGCCATCAGACCAACGTTGGGCACCGTGCCCA
>JAUYGP010000274.1 GCA_030690515.1 Giesbergeria sp. | reverse complement strand
CCCTGGCAGACCACCGCCGACAACATCGCCCTGGGCCTGCGCGCACGGGGCATGGCGCGGGTCGCCGCGCGTGAGCGCGCCCACGCCATGGGCGCCGTGCTGGGGCTGGACTTTGAAGCCCTGGCCGCCTACCCGCACCAGCTCTCAGGCGGCATGCAAAGCCGCGCCGCGCTGGCGCGCGCCCTGGTGCTGCAGCCCGATGTGCTGCTGATGGACGAGCCCTTCGCCGCGCTCGACATCGGCCTCAAGGCGCAGCTGCACCGCCTGCTGCTGCGCCACCAGGCCGAGCAAGGCACGGCCGTGCTGATGATCACGCACGACCTCATGGAGGCCGTGCGCCTGGCCGACACCGTGCTCGTCATGGCCGCCGGGCCGGGCCGCATCGTGCACCGGCACACGCCCCCCGGCCCGGCGCTGGCGCGCACCGACGCCATGGTCTACCACGACACCGCCGAGCTGCTGCGCGTGCCCGCCGTGCGCGCGGCCTTTGGGTTGGATGCGCTGGTGGAAGAAGGCGCCTGCGCCGCCGGTGAATTTGCCGACACCCTGCCGCCCCCCGAGGCGCGCGTGCTGCCCCTGCAGCCGCTGCCGCAGCAAGGCGACGCCACCCCCACCGCGCGGAGGATGCGATGCGGATGACCGCCCCCGTGATGACCCCGCCCGGCCTGCTGTCGCGCGCGCACCCGGTGTGGATGTGCGCCATGCGCCCCTTCTTCCTGCTCACCATGGGCTCTGCCGTGCTGCTCATCGCGCTGTGGAGCGCCGCGCTGGCGCTGGGCCTGACGCCGCCACCCGTGGCCGGTGGCGCGCTGGTGTGGCACGCGCACGAGCTGCTGCTGGGCTTTGGCCTGGCAGCGGTGGCGGGCTTTGTGCTGACTGCGGTGCCCGAGTTCACGGCCACCTCCAGTGCCAGCCCGCACACGGCGCGTGGGCTGGTGGCGCTGTGGCTGCTGGGCCGCGCGGGCTTTTGGTTGTCCGGCGTGGCCGGGTGGCCCGCACTGGCCGTGGCGGGTGCAGCGCAGCTTGCCTTGCTGGGCACCCTTGTCGCACTGCTGTGGCCCGCCTTGCGCACGCCCGCAGGCCAGCGCCACCACGCCTTTGGCTGGGCGCTGGCAGGCATGGCGTTGCTGGTGGCGGGTTTTTACCTTGATGCGCTGCGCGGCCAGTACCCCATGCGCTGGCTGCACGCCTTTCTGGGCCTGCTGATGGTGCTCATCGTCATCGCCATGAGCCGCATCTCCATGCGCATCGTCAACCGCGCCATCGACCAGGCAGGCACCGGCGCCGAGCCTTATCTGGCCCGCCCACCCCGGCGCAATCTGGCCGTGCTGTGCATTGCGCTGTTCACGTTCGCCGAGTTTGCGCAGCCCGGTGGCGCTACCGCTGGTTGGCTGGCCTGCGCCAGCGCCGCAGCGCTGTTCAACCTGCTGGGCGACTGGCACGTGGGCCGCCCGCTGCTGCGGCGCTGGCCGCTCATGCTCTACACCGTGTACCTGTGCATGGCGCTGGGCTACGGGCTCATGGGCTGGGCCCTGCTGGCCGGTGGCCCAGGCGTGACGGCGGGGCGCCACCTGCTGACCGTGGGCGCCATGGGCCTGGCCATCTACGCCGTGATCTGCATCGCCGGGCGCGCGCACTGCGGCCTGGCGATGGATGAGCGTGCGTGGAGTGTGTGGGGCGCAGGCCTGATCGCCTTGGCCGCGCTGCTGCGCGCAGGGGCGGCGTGGGCGGGGGACTATTCAGTGGCCTGGATGGCGCTGGCCGGGCTGTGCTGGGTGGCCGCGTTTGGACTGCTGTGCGTGTTCATCGCGCCGGTGCTGTGGCGGGTGCGGGCGGACGGGTTGTGGGGGTGTGAGGGGTAGGGGCGTTGGCTTTGACGAAAGGGGTGGGGTGTCAAGGACTGTTTGCGACCCCAACGAGACGTTCATTCATCCACCGCACGGCGGTCTGTCATACACCAAAACCCAAGGCGTCCAACGGGCTGACCGCTCCGCCAGCAGCCACCTTCAGCACATGCGTGTAGATCATGGTGGTGGATACATCGCTGTGGCCCAAAAGCTCCTGCACCGTACGGATATCGGTGCCCGACTGCAGCAAGTGCGTGGCAAAGCTGTGACGCAGGGTGTGTACAGAAACGGGCTTGTAAATACCTGCCTGTGCCACAGCTTTCTTGACAGCACGTTGCAGCCTTTCTTCATACAAGTGATGGCGGCGTTCAGCGCCTGACTGCGGGTCCACAGAAAATGTAGGTGAGGGAAACAACCAAAACCACCCCCAGGTACTGCCAACCAGGGGATACTTTTGCTCCAGCGCATGCGGCGTTTGCACTCCACCGCGCTGCGCCTGCCGGTCCTGTTCCCAAACACACCGCGCATGTAACCACTGCTGGCGCAATGCTGGAACCAAAGCGCGTGGCAACATCACCACCCGGTCTTTATTGCCCTTGGCCTCGCGCACGATGATGACGTGGCGGTCAAAGTCCACATCCTTGATGCGCAGCCGCAACCCCTCCATCAGCCGCATGCCCGTGCCGTACAGCAATTGCGCCAACAGCCGCATGTCCGAGTCCAGAAACTGGAACAGCGCGGTCACTTCCTCCTTGGTCAACACACTGGGAATTCGGCGCTTTTGCGCCGGGCGGTTCACGCCATCGAGCCAAGGCAAATCAATCGCCAGCACTTCCCGGTAAAGAAACAACAAGGCGCTGAGCGCCTGGTTGTGCGTGGATGTCGATACCCGGCGCTCGGTGGCCAGCATGGTCAAAAACGCCTCCACCTCTGGCGCACCCATCTCCCGTGGATGGCGCATACCCCCTATACGACCATGCCAGCGGATGAAAAAGCGAACCCAGTACAGGTAGGCCTTCTCGGTACTGAGGCTATAGTGAAGGTAGCGAATGCGTTCGCGGATCTGGTCCAACAGTCGTGTGGAGCGCAAAACAGGAGTGCCGGGTTTCATGGAGTTTTATACCTGTGTTTTTTAACAGTGTATCGAGCGCCAGTCCCGGCTGCAAGCCACTTTCAGGAGAAATCCGTGCCCAGAATATCCCGCATCACCCAACTTATCCCGCAAGTTCTGCGGGATACATTACGTTAGCCTGCAGCAACAGACATATGGCCATGGCAACCTGCTTTCGTTGTTCCTCATGCTCCCATGAGGTCCTCGCTTGGGATGACGGAAATCCCTACTACCTTGACGAGCACGGCCAGAAAAAGTATGCGTATCACCCAGACGTCGCACGCGAAATCTGCATCGGCAACGATTTGTCGAATATGTGCCTTACCTGTGGCGCAACCGTGTTGATTGACTCTCGCCGCCCATCACTTATTTGTCCGCAATGCAGCGCCCTCGGGTTGGTCGAATTTACGCAGCTTGCCGGAACTGCTTGCCCTAAGTGCAAGCGCGGAGTTTTCATTCAGAACCACCATGGAAGTCTCATTTCATGAATTCCCGATGATCGCTCGCTATCAATGGAGTGCGCTCAACAATCAGCAGGTTGGTGCGTACACGGAGTATTTCGTGAAGATGGAGCTCACCATGTACGGCTTCCAGGTCTACTCAACAGAGGTCGACGATAGAGGAATCGATTTCGTTGCGCGGCATGCCAAGCGCGCCTTCATGCAGGTTCAAGTGAAGTCTGTACGTGGAGCCGGCTACGTTCATGGAGAAAACCAAATTTGATCTTGAGGATCACCTTTATCTTGCTCTCGGACGCTTGCGCGACGGAGAGCCACCCGAATTGTTCTTCATTCCGTCCTCCGTCTGGCGCGCACCAGATGCTGTATTCGTGGAGCACAACTACGAAGGTCTGAAAAGCCGGCCCGAGTGGGGCATCAATCTGTCACAGAAGAATGCTCCAAGGCTTCAGCAATACGCGTTCTTGTCTACCGTCGAACGTATTCTCAGTGAAGCAGCGGGCTAACAGGTTGATCGACACGGACGCCCAGCGGCGTTCCGCGGCTTCGCGGGCTCACTGTCCGCCAGTCGCCGGTCATCGCCAACGTTAGGCTACCAAAATGTCGGAAACAGGAAATGAAAAAGATTGGAAACTCAAGCTCCGATATGGGAAGCTAACTACGCCATTCCAACACTACACTTTAATTGGTGAAGGCATCGTGGGTGTTCTTGCGCCTGAGTTTTCTTGTCCTCAAGGGCCTGCTTTTATGGGCATGAAAGCTTGGGCTTTATCATCCGACCAATCAATTGATATGCTCAGAGTAATTGGCGGCCGTATTGGTTTTACTGTTACTGGTAATACTCAAGTTTGGGAAACAGAACCTGAAGATCCTCCAGGTGAAAAACCTTATGGTTATGGCATTAACTTCACTCCATTCACAGATGATGAAAAGTAAATATTGCCTAACCCTACGCTCAAGTTCGCTCCCTCCGGTCGCTGGGACGCGCCTTCAGCGCGCCCCTTAGCTTTACGTTAGGCATCGCCAAAGTGCGCCGACTCGCTAATCCCAGTGACCTTGATTCGGTCTTCTCGATCTACATGCACGAGGAGGTTGTTCCGTATCTCGGCTTCGATCCCATGGCAAAGCAGAGCTTCTCCCCGATCTTTTCTTCTCTGATTAACTCCAGGTGCTTCTTCGTCGTGGAAGTCGAAGGTGCGGTCAAAGGCTTTTACCGCGCCACAAGGCATGAAGGTAGAGCCAGCCACACGGCCTACTTGGGCACGCTGGCGGTCGCACCAGAAGAGAAAGGCTCTGGATTGGCTACTCGCATGGTGGCCGAAGCAATTGAAGACCTGAAGCAGCAGGGTGTCCTGAGAGTGGAGCTCATGCTCGAAGCCGACAATCCCAGAGCGTTGGCCTTCTACACGAAGCTCGGGTTTGTTCACGAAGGTACCCTGCGAGCCGCATACAAACGGTCAAACCAAGCTCACTACACAGATGAGTTGCTCCTTGCCAAACTGCTCAAACCCTTGCCGAGAGCCAGCGATGCCTAACGGGTTCGTCGATTGGACCCACAACGGCAACCAGCGTGGTCGCCATTCTTCAATGCGGAGTGCGCCGTTGTGGTCCACTCACGGCCGACGTTAGGGGAATTCGTGAGTGCAATATCCGAATTTGAGCGCATAGAGTCCCTTGTTAAAAGTGGGGAGTTAGAAAAAATGTCTTTTGCTTTGGTTCGCAAAGAGCGAGACGTGCTGCTTCGTGAAACTCCAACTTCAAACAACCCCCAATTTGTCCAAAGATGGGATCGCGTTCTTTTTGCATTAAACGAACGCATCGGGCGCGAGCTAGCTTGGTGGCAAAAACCATTAGGCGCTATTGCCATCGCCGTCCTTTCAGCAGTTCTTTCCGCTGCCTTAACGTTCTGGCTCGGCCTGACATGAGCAAAACCAAAACCACAACAAATCCCGTTACGCCCGCCACAACCAAAGGCAGTGGCACGCTATCCCCTAACATGGCGGTCAAGGCTGACGCTCCGCCGTTCCGGCTACGCGCCGCTTACCTTCAACGTTAGCCCGCACAAATGACCGGTGATCTGTTCGTCCTCGTCGCGTTGGGTTCTCTGCTCCTTTTCATTCTTTGGGAGATTTGGGGGAACCGGCGCAGTGCTTTGAAGCGGCGTGCCAGGGCCCCTGAGGGGTTCATGCCAGGCGGTGCTGCGCACGAGGTGGGGCTATTCGTTCTGGCTGCCGCATTTGTGGCGTGTAGCGCACTTGTCCTAGTCTCTCCTGAACTGGTAACCTCCGGACGTCATGCGTACCTGTTCAACATTCTCATTTCCAGGGTCGGAACATTCGCGCCGCCACTTCTATTTCTGGGGACGGCGGCGGGGGTCTTTGTCTTTGGACTCGCTGTGCGAAAGCGGCGCCTTGAGCAGACGAGAGGTGACCATGCGGGCTAACAGGTTGCTCGTCACGGACAGTCACCAGCAGAAGGCGGCTTCGCCGCGTGTGGCAACTGCCGGACAGCGCCAACGTTAGACCATGAGTCAGTCACCGAATTTTGAACGTTGGGAGCGCATAGAGCGCTATTTGCTTGTGGACTCTGCTGCCCGGCTTATAGGCATGCCTGCTGTACGCTTCGCACGTCGGTCTGGTGGGCAGGTTCAGATTTTGTTGATGCCATTCGGCTTTTGGTGTGTCTGGCAAGCGTTCTACGAAGACCGTCTTGACGAAGGCTTGCCTCCGTCAAACGCCGAGCGCTTCTTCGCGTTTTCTTGGGTATGGACAAGAAGAGTTACTGTTGGCTCCGTCGGGTTGGCATTCCTGATATTTTCAGCCTATGGTTTCCGCCACTATCAATCTGGTGATGCCTTTGGTATTTCCATTGCACTATTTCTTGGTGTGTTTTCGCTTTGGGTAGCTTTCTACGGCGGTGGTCGCCAACGCTCAATGACCGACGATCGAGAAATCCACCTGAAAAGAAAGGCTCGTTACAAATGGCGTTCTTAGGTTGCTGGTCTAACCCGGCAATCGAGAGGGACGCCGTAAAAGCGGCTTCTCTCCGAGCAATCCGCCTCGCGCGGCGCCCCTCATTTTTACGTTAGCGATCCAACCGGCCGCGCCCGGACTCCGAGCCGAAGAAACTTGCTTGGTGCACGCTGGAGTACCGTCGCGGTGCGTGCCACACATGACCGACAAGCCATTGGTGCCTTTTGGGCCCGTACGTTAGCGTGGTCGGGTTGCGTCTTCGACATTGGTGAGGCTCATGGCAGCCGCTTGGCTTGCTTTGACCATCCCGTTTAAGAGACTGAGCATTCAAGACGTTTATCCCAAGTGGCAGGCATCGTTGAACCCTTCTCGCAAAGGAACGCGCCATGCCAAAGAATGTCGGCACATCATCGGAGCCCTCACCGGCGTCCAAAGCCAAACCGATACGCAAGCGAGCCAAGGCGGCAAGCTTGAGCCTCGCCTACCCCAACGCCTGCGGCATCGACATCGGCGCCACCAGCCATTTCGTCGCCGTTCCTGCTGACCGCGATGCTGAGCCAGTACAGGAATTTCCAGCCTTCACTGCCGATCTTGAGCGCCTGGTGCAGTGGCTGCGCCAGTGCTGCGTCAAGGCCGTTGCGATGGAGTCAACCGGTGTGTACTGGATACCTCTGTTCGAGATGCTCGATGCCGCCGGGTTTGAAGTCCACCTGGTCAACGCTCGCCACGTCAGGAA
>JAUYGP010000269.1 GCA_030690515.1 Giesbergeria sp. | reverse complement strand
GTTTGTCGCCAATGAGATCAACCCCCACTCCGCCGCGTGGGAAAAAGCCGGTATCTTCCCCGCACGCGAGCTCTTCAAGAAGATGGGCGACCTGGGCCTGCTGGGCATCAAGTACCCCACCGAATTTGGCGGCATGGGGCTGGACTTCAGCTATTCCATGGTGATGGCCGAGGCCCTGGGCGACTGCAACGTGGGCGGCGTGCCCATGGCCATTGGCGTGCAGACGGATATGTGCACCCCGGCACTGGCGCGCTTTGGCACCGATGAGCTGCGCAAGGAGTTTCTGGCCCCCGCCATTGCCGGTGACATGGTGGGCTGCATTGGCGTAAGCGAAGTATCGGGCGGCTCGGACGTGGCCGCTCTCAAGACGACGGCGCGCAAGGACGGTGGCGACTACGTCATCAATGGCTCCAAGATGTGGATCACCAACGGCATGCAGGCCGATTGGTGCTGCCTGCTCGCCAACACCTCGGACGGCCCGGTGCACAAGAACAAGTCGCTCATCATGGTGCCCATGGATGCGCCCGGCATCACACGCCAGAAGATCGAGAAGATCGGCATGCATTCGAGCGACACCGCGCAGCTGTTCTTTGACAACGTGCGCGTGCCCCAGCGCAACCTCATCGGCCAGGAAGGCGCAGGCTTCATGTTCCAGATGCTGCAGTTCCAAGAAGAGCGCCTGTACGGCGCCGCCAGCAGCCTGCGTTCACTCGACAACCTCATCAACCTGACCATCGAATACACCCGCCAGCGCCACACCTTCGGTCAGCCCATCCTGAACAACCAGGTGGTGCATTTCCGTCTGGCCGAGTTGCGCACCGAGGTGGAGTGCCTGCGCGCTCTGACCTACCGCGCCGTGGAGTCCTACGTTGCGGGCAAAGACGTCACCAAACTCGCCTCCATGGCCAAGCTCAAGGCCGGGCGCCTCTCGCGCGAAGTCACCGACAGCTGCCTGCAGTACTGGGGCGGCATGGGTTTTACCGCCGACAACCCCATCTCGCAGGCCTACCGCGACAGCCGGCTCATCTCGATTGGCGGCGGTGCCGACGAGATCATGCTGGGCATCATCTGCAAGCTCGAAGGCACGCTCCCCGGCAAGCAGAAATGAACACCCCCCTGAGCGGCTGCGCCGCTTCCCCCCGCTCTCGCATCGCTGCGCGATGCGGGCAGGGGGACGCTCCCAGCGCCTGTACATGGGATTGCTGGCGGCCCTTGCGCGGGAGCCCTGGCTTGGGCCGCGCCCTCTCAAGCGCTGTGGGCAACACAGTGCCCAGTGCATCTACCGACAACCGTGAGAAATGCTATGAACTTTATAGCTATTAGCGCTGTAACTACGGGCGCTGTGCTCGAAATTACCTTAAATCGCCCCGAGGTGCGCAACGCCATGTCTTTGGCCATGGTGGGTGAGTTGCGCCAAGCGCTTGCGCAGGCCGAATCCACGGCAGGCAGCGCACAGGCCATCCGCGTGGTGGTGCTGCGCGGCGCGGGCGGGCATTTTTGCGCCGGGGGCGACCTCAAGGACATGGCAGCCGCCCGCATGCGCGCACTGCAGAACGCGGGCGACGCTGCCGATCCCATTGCCCACGTGAACGCCGAATTTGGTCACCTGTGCGCCGCTTTCGCCAACACCCCGCTGGCAGTGGTGGTGGTGCTGGAGGGCACGGTGATGGGCGGTGGCTTTGGGTTGGCCTGTGTGGCCGATGTGGCCATTGCCACCGAGACGGCCCGCTTCCGTCTGCCCGAAACTTCGCTCGGCGTGGTGCCCGCGCAGATTGCACCTTTTCTCGTCGAGCGCCTGGGCTACTCCCAGGCCAAGCGCCTAGCGGTCACCGGCGGGCGTTTGGATGCGGCACAAGCCTTGGCCGTCGGCCTGGTGCACCAGCAGGTGGCGACAGGCGAAGTCGACGTCGCGGTGCAAGCCGTGCTGGCCGACATTCTGGCCTGCGCACCCGCAGCACTGGCTGCCACCAAAGCGCTGATGGCCAAGGCACGCTGGAACGCTCCCGCCGATTTGGTGGACGAGGCCGCCGCGCTCTTCTCGCGCGCCGTGCAGGGCCCCGAGGGCCAGGAAGGCACGAGCGCATTTCTGCAGAAACGCAAACCAAACTGGGTTCCGGCATGAGTTTTTCAAAAATACTGATTGCAAACCGGGGTGACCAGCCGCACAGCGGCGCAGCGGCGAAGCCAAATTGCATGGTGCGCGCAGCGCACGCAGGCGATTGCTCCGCGATGGGGGTACGACATGTTTAAAAAGATCCTCATTGCGAATCGCGGAGACCAGCCGCGCAGCGGCGCAGCGGCGAAGCCACATTGCCTGGTGCGCGCAGCGCATACAGGCGGTTTCTCCGCGATGGGGGCACAGCATGTTTAAGAAGATCCTGATTGCGAATCGCGGAGAAATCGCCTGCAGAGTCATCCGCACAGCCCGCGCACTCGGCTACCGCACCGTCGCCGTGTATTCCGACGCCGATGCCCAGGCGCCCCACGTAGCGCTGGCCGATGAGGCCGTGCGCATCGGCGCCGCGCCAGCGGCCGAGTCCTACCTGAAATTCGACGCCATCCTCGGCGCCTGCCGCGCTACGGGGGCCGATGCCCTGCACCCCGGTTACGGCTTTCTGAGCGAAAACGCCGCCTTTGCGCAGGCGTGTTCTGACGCAGGGGTGCTGTTCATCGGCCCGCCTGCCAGCGCCATCGAGGCCATGGGCGACAAGGCCCTGGCCAAGCAACGCATGATCGAAGCCGGTGTGCCCTGCGCTCCGGGCTATCTGGGCCAGGACCAGAGCGATGCCACGCTGATCGCAGAGGCCCAGAAGCTGGGCTACCCCTTGCTGGTCAAGGCCGTGGCAGGCGGCGGAGGGCGCGGCATGCGCCTGGTTCGCCAGGACGGCGAGCTACAAGCCGGCATTGAAGGCGCCCGGCGCGAAGCCACCAGCGCTTTTGGCGATGGCACGCTGATGCTCGAGCGCCTGATCGAAGGCGGCCGCCACATCGAGATCCAG
>JAUYGP010000266.1 GCA_030690515.1 Giesbergeria sp. | reverse complement strand
TGTGGCGCGCCAGCGATATCGACGCCCTCATTGCCAACATTGGCAAGTAACCGGGGGACTTCATGCACACAGTCAAGGACTACACGAAGTCCGGGCAAGACACGCCCCTACTGAACGAAAGCGCCATTCCGCCCGAGCACTTGCCAAAGGCCCGCGCATGGTTCCAGCGTCAAATGGATCGCTGCGCCGCCAAGCACGGCGACAACTGGCCAGAACACCGCGAATGGCTGGCTGAATACTTCAATGAGGAACTGCGCGAGCACCTGGAAAGCAAGGGGGCACGCCATGCCGTTTGACCGCCGCAATCTCCCCGACGCAGTGAGCTACTACGAGTCCGAGGGCTTGAAGCTGACTTCACGCGGCAAGTGGCGCACCACCGAGTGCAAGTTCCATGGTGGCAGTGATTCCATGCGGATCAACACCGACAGCGGTGCATTTGCTTGCATGGCTGGCTGTGGTGCCCGTGGTGGCGACGTGCTGGCCTATCACATGGCACAGCATGGCCTGGAGTTCGTAGAAGCCGCCAAGGCCCTGGGCGCGTGGGTGGACGACGGCAAGCCAGTCACCCAGCACAAGCCCGCGCCACTGACGCCACGGCAGGCGCTGGAGGTGCTGGCAGTGGAAGCCAACCTTGTGGCCATCGCCGCCGGGAATCTGGCCCATGGCGTGGAGCTGCTCAAAGGCGACTTCGACCGCCTGAAGCAAGCGGCAAACCGCATCAACCGACTGGCGGAGGTGTTCGCATGAACCGAGTGAAAGAGTGGACGGCCGCCCTTGATGCGGACATTGCAGAGCAGCCCGGCTTCATGCGCGATAGCGTGGTGCTGACATGCGGCTCAGACCTGACGCCAGAACCATACCGCTGGCTGTGGCAATACTGGCTTGCCATGGGCAAGCTGCACATCCTCGCAGGTGCGCCTGGGCAGGGCAAAACCACCATCGCGCTGGCCATGGCGGCAACCATCACCATCGGCGGACGGTGGCCGGATGGTTCACGCTGCGCGCCCGGCAACGTGCTGATCTGGAGCGGTGAAGATGATCCCGCCGACACACTGGTGCCGCGCCTTATGGCGGCTGGTGCTGACCGTGCCCGGTGTTTCTTTATCGAGGGGGCACGTCGGGACGGCGAAGTGGTGCCATTCGACCCGGCCCGCGACCTGGGGCAACTGCTGGAGGCCATCGAGAAAATCGGCGGCATCAGTCTGCTGGTGATTGATCCTGTAGTCAGTGCAGTGACCGGCGACAGCCACAAGAACACCGAGGTACGGCGTGCGCTGCAACCCCTGGTTGATCTGGCTGCAAAGTGCGACTGTGCGGTGCTAGGCATCACCCACTTTGCCAAAGGTGGCCAGGGCACCGACCCGGCGCAGCGTGTGGTGGGCAGCGTGGCATTTACTGCTGTGGCCCGCGTGGTGATGGTGGCAGCGAAGGTGAAGGGCGACGAAGAAGGCCAGGACACGCGCATCCTCGCCCGCAGCAAGAGCAACATCGGCCCGGACGATGGCGGGTTCCAGTACCACCTGGAACAGTCCGAACCCCTACCCGGCATTCATGCCTCACACATCGCATGGGGCAAGGCGGTGGAAGGCACGGCACGCGAGCTGCTGACCGACCCGGACGATGGGCCGCAGGACGAAGGCGCAGGCAGCGCGAAAGAGGCGGCCGAGGAGTTTCTGCTCGAGCTGCTGAAAGATGGAGCAACCGCAACAAAGCACATCCAAGAGCAGGCGAAAGAGGCGGGTATTTCCTGGGCAACCGTCCGGCGCGCATCGGACGCCCTGGGGGTGAAGAAGCGCCCTAGCAATGGCTCCTGGTACTGGCAGCTACCCCACTTGCTCAAGCAAGTTGCTCAACTTGCCCAACGTTCAGAGACTGAGCAAGTTGAGCAAGTGAGTGAGCAAGTGGCCTTTGTGACGGAGGTTCTATGACGCCAGAAACCATTCTTGCCGACCTGATCCAGTGCGGCATTGAACCCAGCGTGACGCCGGACAAAACCGGCATCGTGGTGCCTGCCGGGAAGCTGACTGAGGCACAGCGCGCCGCCGTCCTGGGCCACAAGCCCGCGCTGATCGCGTGCATTCTGGAATCGGCCCGCGTCACTGCGCAACTACTGGAAGCAGCCATGCGACGGTGCGACCAGTTCAACGATGGCGACAAGGCCCGCCAGGAGATGCGCGAGCAGGTGCTGGAAACCCCGCCGCACCTACGGCAAGACCTGCTAGACCACTTCATGGGCAGACCGCCCACTCTGCACTGAAACCCATGCACACACTGACCATCCTCACACCCGAAAACCTTTACCAGCACCCCGACGGCTTCGCAATCGAGTTCGCACAAAACGCCCTGATCGCCACCGACGACTCGGATAACTTTGTGATCGTGCCCATTGGCAAGCGCAAATTGCTGGAGCTGTCCCGAAAGCTCTACGACATAGCGCAGCGCATGAAGGACTGAAACCCAAGCCCGCCTAGTGCGGGTTTTTTCATGCCCGCACGATTCTTCTTGACATGGTTGCAAATACTGGTTATATCTCCAGTAAATAGCCTTTGGCTATCGCAACCCGCCCGCCGATAGCGTGGGCACTTTTTCAAGAAAGCCCACAAATGCAACTGCATCAGATTCGTGAAGCCCGCGCCGCCAAAGTGAATGAAGCCCGTTCGCTGCTGGCATCCATGCCCACCCTCACGCCCGAGGCGCAAACCAAGTTCGACGCCATCAAGGCCGAGATCGTCAACCTGGAAGGCCAGGAGGCCCGCGCCCAATTCGTGGAAGAAGCCGAACGCCGCTCCATGGGCACGCCGGTGCACAAGAGCGTGACGGATCTGGAAAACAGCATCAGCATCGTGGAGGCCATCGCCGCCCATGCAGAGAATCGTTCCCTGACTGGTGCCCTTGCAGAGTTCAACGCTGAACAGAAACGCCAGGGTGTGCAGGCCAAGGGTGTGCTGATCCCGCATAGCCTTTTCGAGCAACGCGCCGCACAGACCACCACCACCGCCGCCGGGATCGTGCCCGAGGACTTTCGCGCTGATCAATTCGTGGGCCTGCTGCGCAACAGCATGGTGGTGCGTTCGCTGGGTGCCCGTGTCCTGCCGAATCTCCGTGGTGACGTGGTGATCCCGCGCCAGGCCACCACCAGCACGGCGCAATGGATTGCTGAAGGCGACGCCCTGACCGACAGCGGCCTGACCTTCGACAGTATCGGCCTGACGCCCAAGCATGTGGGCGCTATCACCGAACTGTCACGCCAACTGCTGCAACAGTCCAATCCAAGCATCGAAGCCTTGGTGCGTGACGACTTTATCAACGTGGTGAGTCTCGCAATCGACAAGGCCCTGATCCACGGCGATGGCGTGAAGGAACCCGAGGGCCTGCTGACCGCAGCCACTGGAACCGGCACCCTGGGTGCACCCACCTGGGCAAAGGTGCTGACGGTGCTGCAAGGGCTGGCCATGAAGAACATCACGCCCAACGCCTGGTTGACCCATCCCGAGGTGGCAACCATCCTGCGCAAGACCCTGCGCGAAGCTGGCCTGCCGGGTTACTTGCTGGATAACGGCCAACTGGCTGGCATCCCCGTAGCCGTCACCAATCAACTGGTAAAGAAAGCCGGTGCCCCTGCGACAGGCCGCATCATCGTCGGGGACTTCTCCGAAATGATCGTGGGCACCTGGGGTTCGGTGGACATTCTCACGAACCAGTACGCCGCAGGCCCATACAGCCGTGGCGCGATTCAAGTGCGCATCCTGACCACCTGCGACATGGTGCCGCGCCGTGAAGATGCCTTCACCGTCATTGATGACGTGACGCTGTAAAGAAGGGTTGCGACATGTTGGAACTACGCGGACACGGCACGCTAAAGGCGACCGGCAACAAGACATTGACCGGCTACGCCGCCGTGTTCAATTCCGAGGCAGTCCTGGGAGACTTTTCAGAGGTCATCCGGCAAGGTGCTTTCGCCAAATCGCTGGCGACGGGTTCCAACATTCGCGCCCTGTACCACCACGACGGCACCGCTCTGCTGGGCACGACCCGAGGCGGCACGCTGCAACTGCGGGAAGACGCGCATGGACTGGCTTTTTCCCTTGCCCTGCCTGACACCACCCATGGGCGTGAT
>JAUYGP010000260.1 GCA_030690515.1 Giesbergeria sp. | reverse complement strand
GTACAAGCTCATGGTCTCGGCCGAGTCCTGGATCAGGTCGGCTACGTCGTCCATGGTATTGATGAGCGAGTGGATCTGCTCCCGGTCAATCGGCGTGATGAAGGTCTTGTGCACCGCCTTGTTGATCTCGTGCGTCACGCGGTCGGCAGAGCGCTCGGCGTTGTCCACGTCCTGGGCGTACTTCTCACGCAGGTGCAGGTCGTTGTAATTGGCCACCAGTTGCGAAAAGGCATGTGCGGCTTCAACGATGCGGTCAGCATGTTGATTAAACATCTCGAAAAAATTGCCTTCGCGCGGCAAAAGCTTGCCAAACAGCATAGGGGCTCCCGGGGGTGGAATCGAAAATGGACAGAAATGTAACGAAACTGTGACCGTTTCGTGGATAGCGGAAGTTTAACCGCACGTTTTCGGCGGCACCCGCCACAAACCTTACGCTGGAATACTGCCGGTATCAGGCACTCCGAAAAATGAAATACACCGCACCCACCATGCACAGGCCCGCCCAAAGGTAGTCCCACTTGAGCGGCTGCCCCAGGTAGAACACGGCAAAAGGGACGAACACGGACAGCGTGATGACCTCCTGAATGATCTTGAGCTGCCCTACATCAAACCGCGTGAAACCAATGCGGTTCGCTGGGACCTGCAAGAGGTACTCAAACAACGCAATGCCCCAACTGGCCAGTGCCGCCACCTACCAGGGCGATGTCGCCAAATTCTTCAGATGCCCGTACCACGCAAAGGTCATGAAGACATTGCTGGCCACCAGCAACATCACGGCTTGCAAAGGCACCGGCAGGGATTCGAAGGTATTCATGGCATTGCGACCCTCCGGGACGATGGCCCTGGTAGATACAAGCGAAAATAGCCTCTAGCGCAATAGGGCAAAGCGCAAGTAGCTATTAAATAAATAGCATTCTAAGGCCAGGCAGCCCCTTGCAAAAGAAGACACCGCCTTGTGGGGTCGGTGTCTTTGGTGCCCTGCGGAGACCTCCGCAGGCATTGCCGTGCTTATTCGCCCAGGTAGGCGGCGCGCACCTTCGGGTCGCTCAGCAGCTCCTTGCCAGGGCCCGTCATGGTGATGGTGCCAGACTCCATCACGTAACCGCGGTCGGCGATGGCCAGGGCCCGGCTGGCGTTTTGCTCGACGAGAAGAATGGTTACGCCCAAGGCATACACGTCACGCACCACCTCAAAGATCTTGTCCACCATGATGGGCGAAAGGCCCATGGAGGGCTCGTCCAGCAGCAGCAACTTGGGCTGGCTCATCAGCGCGCGGCCCATGGCCAGCATCTGCTGTTCGCCACCCGACATGGTGCCGGCCAGCTGGTCCTTGCGTTCACGCAGGCGCGGGAAGATGGTGAACATCTTCTCGATGTCGGTCAGGATGCCTGCCTTGTCCTTGCGGATGTAGGCGCCCATCTGCAGGTTTTCGGTGATGGTCATGCGGGCGAACACGCCACGACCCTCGGGCACCATCACCAGACCTTTTTTCACCAGGTCCCAGGCGCCTTTGCCCTTGATGCTTTCGCCCAGGTACTCGATGCTGCCATCGCCCATGGGCTGCGTGCCTGTGATGGCTTTCATGGTAGTGGTCTTGCCGGCGCCATTGGAGCCGATCAGGGACACCAACTCGCCTTCGCAGACCTCGAAATCCACGCCCTTGACGGCCTGGATGCCGCCGTAGGACACCTTCAGACCCTTGACCTTCAGCAATACATTCGATTTTTCGGCCATGCTCAGTGTCCTCCGGTGCCCAGATAGGCCTCAATCACTTTTTCGTTCTTCTGCACCGTCGCTGGCGTGCCCTCGGCAATCTGCTTGCCGTAGTCGAGCACCGTGACACGGTCGCACAATCCCATCACCAACTTCACGTCGTGCTCGATGAGCAAGATGGTGCGGTTGTCGTTGCGAATGCGATCGATCAATTCGCGCAGCATCACCTTTTCGGTGGCGTTCATGCCGGCGGCCGGTTCGTCCAGCGCGATGAGCTGCGGGTCGGTGGCCAGGGCGCGGGCGATTTCCAGGCGACGCTGGTCGCCGTAGCTCAGGGTGCGCGCCTTGTAGTCGGCAAAACCACCGATGCCCACGTAGTCGAGCAGCTCTTGCGCACGCTTGGCAATGGCGGCTTCTTCCGCCTTGAAGCCCTTAGTGCGCAACACGGCGCCCAGCAGGCCGGACTTGGTGCGGATGTGCCGCCCCACCATCACGTTCTCCAGCGCCGTCATCTCTGCGAACAGACGGATGTTCTGGAAGGTACGTGCAATGCCGGCCTTGGCCACCTCATGCACGGCCGTGGGCTCATAGGGCTTGCCAGCCAGTTCAAAAGTACCGCTGTCGGGGGTGTAGAGGCCGGTGATCACGTTGAAAAACGTGGTCTTGCCGGCGCCGTTCGGGCCGATCAGGCCGTAGACCTGACCGCGTTCAATGGTGATGCCGACGTCGGAGAGGGCCTGCAAGCCGCCGAAGCGCTTGGAAATGCCGGCAACCTTCAGCACCACATCTTTGGATTTCTCTGCCATGTTCTGTCTTTCTGCGGTGTGTTCAGGTCTTCTGCGTCAGGCTCTTGCCATGGTCGGGCGCAGGCCACAGACCGCGGGGGCGCAGCAGCATGATGATGATCATGGCCAGGGCGATAAGCAGCTGACGCAGGATGGCGGAGTCCAGACGGCCATCGGTCATCGCCTGCAGCGGGCCTGCCACATAGCGCAGCACCTCGGGCAGGGCCGAGAGCAAAACGGCGCCCAAAATCACACCGGGGATATGACCAATACCGCCCAGCACCACCATGGAGACGATCATCACCGACTCCATCAGGCTGAACGACTCGGGAGACACGAAGCCCTGGAACGCACCAAACATGGCACCCGACACGCCGCCAAACGATGCGCCCATGGCAAAGGCCATCAGCTTCAGGTTGCGGGTGTTGATGCCCATGGCCTTGGCGGCGATTTCGTCTTCGCGGATGGCCATCCAGGCGCGGCCAATGCGCGAATCCTGCAGGCGGTAGCAAATCACGATGGTAATCAGCACCAGCACCAGGAACAGGTAGTAGTACAGCGTGACCGAATTGATGTCATAGCCGAACACTTCAAGTGTTTTGCCGAAATTGATACCAAATAACTTGACCGAATCGATCTGGCCAATGCCCTTGGGGCCGTTGGTCAGGTTGATGGGGTGGTCGAGGTTGTTCAGGAAAATGCGGATGATTTCACCGAAACCCAAGGTCACGATCGCCAGGT
>JAUYGP010000258.1 GCA_030690515.1 Giesbergeria sp. | reverse complement strand
CGTGGCGGCCGAACAAAATGCGCAGCCCGAGGTGCCACAGGGCCGCGAAATGGTGCTGCGAGACAGCGCAGGCAACACCTTGGTCGCGGGCCTGGCCACGCGCGCACCGGGATCTTCGCGGGACGGGGTTGAGCTGCGCATCGACAGCGAGAACGGCAGCAGCTACAGCCTGCAAATTGGCCCACGCCCGCCCCGGGGCGACCGCCCCCCCGGTGCCGGGCACCGCCCGGACGCCGCCTTCTGGATGCGCCCGCCCTTTGGTTTTGTCTGGATGCTGGCCCTGGTCGGCCTGGCGGTGGCCGTGGGGGTGTTCCCCATCATCCGGCGCCTTCTCAAGCGGCTTGATGTGCTGCAACGCGGCGTGCAGCGCTTTGGCGAGGGCGACCTGTCGGCCCGCGTTCCCGTGCAGGGCAATGACGAAGTGGCCGAGTTGTCGCGCCAGTTCAACGCCGCCGCCACGCGCATTGAAGCCCTGATGCGCTCGCACAAATCGCTGCTGGCCAATGCCTCGCACGAGCTGCGCTCGCCGCTCACGCGCATCCGCATGGGGTTGGAGTTGATGGGCTCGGGCCTGCCAGCACCCGCCTTTCGCGCTGAAATTTTGCGCAACATTGCCGAGCTGGACCAGTTGGTGGACGAAATTTTGCTGGCCAGCCGCCTCGACGCCCATGAGGCCGACGTGGGCACCATCGAACCCGTGGACTTGGTGGGCCTTGCGGCCGAGGAATGCGCCCGCGTGGATGCCGACCTGGACGCCGACGCCGGTGCCGATGCCCTGGAGGTGGCGGGCGTCGCCAAGCTGCTGCGCCGCGCCGTGCGCAACCTGCTGGAAAACGCGCGGCGCTACAGCAACGGCGAGATCACTGTCATCGTACGCCGCATGGGCACCATGGCAGAAGTGCGCGTCTGCGACCGGGGCCCCGGTGTACCGCCGGACCAGCGCGAACGCATCTTCGAACCGTTCTACCGCCTGCCCGGCGCCAGCGAGCGCGCCGGTGGCGTCGGCCTGGGCCTGGCCCTGGTGCGCTCGATTGCCAGCAGGCACCACGGCAGCGTGCACTGTGAAGACCACACCGGCGGCGGCGCCTGCTTTGTGCTGCGCCTGCCGCTGCACACAGGCCGCAGCGGGGCCGCATGATGCAAAAGAGTGCTGTGCGCACCTTGCGCTACAAAAAAGTGAGCTTGCAGCGCTTTATTCCATTAGATTTCAAACATTTTTCGCCTTGAAATTGTTTAAATACAAGCGCTGGCAGCTCCAGTATTCATAGCAATTTGGGGCGCACTCTGCACGGCCACAGCGGCCCTGCGCAGCACCACGGCGCTGATGGCGCGAGAATGGCGCGATGACTGCCTTGCAAAACTCCCGTTTCTCCACCCGTTTTGGTCTGACCACCCCCATCGCACTAGCGCCCATGGCGCTGGCCTCGGGCGGTGCACTGGCCAGCGCCTGTGCCCAGGCGGGCGCCCTCGGCTTGGTGGGCGGCGGCTATGGCGATCTGGCCTGGACGCAACGCGAATACGGGCTGGCTTTGGAGGCTGCCGACACCGGCCGCATCGGCTGCGGATTCATCACCTGGAAGCTCGATGAAGATGCCAGCGCGCTGGACTGGCTGCTCGACCTGCCCCCCACACAGCGCCCGCGCGCCGTCATGCTGTCGTTTGGCGACGCCCGTCGCTATGCCGCGCGCATCGCAGCCAGCGGCGCGGCCCTGATCTGCCAAATCCAGTGCATGCAACAAGCCCCACAGGCAGTGGACGCGGGCGCCGCCGTCATCGTGGCGCAAGGCGCGGAAGCCGGTGGGCACGGACTGAATGCACTGAACGGCCGCGCCACGCTCACCTTTGTGCCAGAACTGGCCGACTGGCTGGCCCGCCATGCGCCGGATACCCTGCTGCTGGCGGCTGGCGGCATTGCCGATGGTCGCACGCTGGCGGCGGTGCTGGCGCTGGGTGCCGACGGCGCCCTGGTGGGGTCGCGCCTGTGGGCCACGCAGGAGAGCCTGGCCCCGGCGGGCGCCAAGGCCCTGGCCGTGCAGACCAATGGCGATGGCACAGCGCGCAGTGCGGTGTTCGACATTCTGCGGCGCAAGAACTGGCCCGAGCCCTATGACTTTCGCGCCGTGCGCAACACCCTGCACCGCCAGTGGGAGGGCCGCATCGACGCACTGCGCGCAGCGCCCGAGACGGCGCGCGCCCTCTACGATGCGGCCGTGCAGGCCGGGGATTTTTCTGCCGCGCACACCACCGTGGGAGAAGCCGTCGGCCTGGTGCACGACCTGCCCAGCGCGGCTGAACTCGTCACACGCATGGACCAGGAAGCCCAGGCCCGGTTACGGCAGCTTGTGCAGGCGTGACGCCCGGGACGGCTCGGCCGCAGCAGGCTCCAGCGCAGCCACGACCAGAAGCACCATGAACAGGTAGACCATGTTGCCGTTGAAATGCGCAAGGAATACCTGGGTCAATCCAAAGCCCAGGTAGCCCAACGGGAGCAGAACGCCGACCAGGCGCAGGCACAGTGCCTGGCGGTCAAGCAGGCCATCGGGCCGCTGCACGCGCTTGCGCGTAGGCCAGAGCAAGGCGAGGGGAGCGCCATAAAAGAGCAGCAATCCTGCCAGGCCCACGAGGCCGCGCTTGGCAAACATGTCCAGCCACTCGTTGTGCGCGTGCCCGAACTCCAGCACGATGGGATGGGCCAAGCCGGCTGCGACGCGGCGCTGCTTCTCCTGTTGATAGCCCACCTCGCCCCAACCGCCCAGGGGGCGGTCCAGCCCCATGTTCCAGGCCAGTTGCCAGTGGTCCAGTCGCTGGCCCACCGAGGTGCGCGCGTTTCCGTTGTCCACATAGCCGCTGACTTCACTTTGCGCCTGCTCCCAGCGCTGTTCCAGTTGGGGCGCCTGGTACCAGCACAGCAGCAGCACCAGGGCCAGCAGACCCGCACCGCCCACCAGAACACGCCGCCCCCACAGGTGGCGCACCAGAAGCCACGACAGGGGCAGCATGCACAGCGCCAAGGCCAGCCAACCACCGCGGGTTTGCGACAGCAGCGAGCCCAGCAGGCCCAGCACAGCGCATGCGGCCATCAGCAGCCGTTGCTGCCAGCGGCAGCGGTCCATCCCCACGACCCACTGTAACCAGCACATGAGTCCGAAAAGACCGCTCAGGTTGCCATATTGGATCGCCCCGCTGGACCGTGTGGCGGAATCGATCCAGGCACGGTCAAAACCGAGCACATGCACGTCATACAAGGCCCGGAACCCGCCAGCAGCCGCGCCCACGGCAATGCCCAAGAGCAAGTAGCGTCCCCTGGGAGGAAATGCAAAGACGAACGGAATACACAACACCGCCAGCCAGTAGCGGGAAGGCTTGTTCAAGACGCTCCAGCCCTTGGACAGGTCGCCGCCGTACAGCCAGACGGCGCCCATCACGGCAAACACCAACAGCAGCCACCGCGCCGAAATCGATGCCATCGGCTGGCGCAGCCAGTGCGGCGCCGTGGCCAACGCACACAGGGTCAGCAGCACGATGCCGTAGGCATAACCGGAAGGCAGGGCCAGGGTCAGCGCGGGCAGCACAAACGCCGCCAGCGCACTGCAGCGCTGCCGAAAATCAAGCGCGGGGAACAATGGGGGCTTCGATGGCGGAATCAGGGGTGCGCTTGGGGGCTATCAATGTCCGGAGGTCACTTTTTCGCCCGCGCGCAGGCGGTATTCGGTGCCGCAATACGGACAAACGGCATGGCCCGTACGCGCCACCTCCAGATAGACCTTGGGGTGCCCGCTCCAGAGAGCGATGCCCGACTGTGGGCTGGGGCAGGCGATATTGCCTTGGTGGTCAAGATCCTTGGCCTGGAGTTCGATGCTTTTCTGGCTCATTGTGTGCATGCAGGTGGGGTAAAGAAGGGGGCGAGGCGGCGGACCGGAGACCGTGCCACGGCCTGGTCCGATTGTCTTTCATTTCGTCAGAGGCACAGGTTACCGTTGGTGCATCGTGGGCGCGCATCACTCTGCGCTGGCCACCGCTATCTCACGACGGTAAAACGCTTCCAGCTCCGATAGCTTGGCATCGATGCTGAAACGCTCCATGGACCGGCGGCTGCGGGGCGGGCGCTGTGCATGCACGGCGTGCAAGGCGTCGGCCATCGCGGTAACGTCTTGCAGCGGCACCATGCGGGCACCCAGCGCGGTACGCAGGTGCTTCGCGCCCAGGGTCGCCGTGGCGATGACGGGCAATCCCGCCGCCATAGCCTCCAGAAACACCAGGCCAAAGGACTCTTCGCGTGCTGCACTGATGAAACCGTCGAACGCGGCCATCCAGTCTTGTGGCTGCTCGCAAAACCCGGGCAGGATGACGCCGGGCACTTTGCGCTGACGCAAGGCCTCCAGTTCAGCTCCCTGTCCCACCAGCACCAAGTGCGCTCCCGGAATGGCGGCGCGCTCGAAAGCGTCCACCAGCAGGTCGAAACCCTTGCTTCGCTCCATGCGCCCCATGGAGCCGAACACCCAGGCATCCGGCGCGATACCGTGCTCGGCCCGCAAGCGCTGGCGTGCATCGGGTGCTGGCCGATAGGGCAGGGTCCAGTTATCGATCTGGGCGGTGTGCGCACGCAGCGGCGGCGCAATGGCGCCCATCTGCCAGGGCGCGATGGCCACGAGCGCATCCAGGTGTGCGTGCTGCTGGGGCTTGTAGCGAATATGCAGCGTTGCGACGCGCAAAACCTTGCCACGCAGATCGCGCAGCCCCCCCAGGGCCTTGCTCCCGTCACTGAGGTGGGCATGGGCCACGTCCGGGCGCAACTGGCGCACCAGGCGGCGCGCCTGCCATCGCCCCAGCCATCGGTCCACCCAAAGCACGGTGACCCGTGGATCAACCCGGTGTGCGTAGCCCCCGGCCTTTCCATTGCGAACCGACCGGCGCAGGATGAGCGTCACCTCGTGGTGTTGCGACTGCGCATTGGCCAGCTCAATGGCATGCCTCTCACTGCCAGCAAAGCTGCTGGTGAGAAGCAGGTGAACTATGCGCATGGCGACGACTTCCGTCTAGACCCGGGTCAGCCAGTGGGCGTATTTGGGATTGCGGCCGTTGACGATATCAAAGAACGCTGTCTGGATTTTTTCAGTGATGGGGCCCCGGCTGCCGCTGCCGATTTCGATGCGGTCGAGCTCGCGAATCGGCGTCACTTCGGCTGCTGTTCCAGTGAAAAAGGCTTCATCGGCGATGTACACCTCATCGCGTGTAATGCGTTTTTGCACCACTTCCAGACCCAGATCCTTGGCAATGTGGAACACGGTATTGCGCGTAATGCCGTTGAGGGCACCGGCCGACAGGTCGGGCGTGTAAATGACACCGCCCTTGATGACGAAAATGTTCTCGCCCGCACCCTCTGAGACAAAACCCGAGGCGTCCAACAGCAAGGCTTCGTCGTAGCCGTCATCCAGCGCTTCCATGTTCGCCAGAATCGAGTTGGTGTAGTTACTTACCGCCTTGGCCTGCGTCATCGTGATGTTGACGTGGTGGCGTGTGTAGCTGCTGGTCTTGACGCGGATACCGCGCTGCATACCCTCTTCGCCCAGGTAAGCGCCCCAGGCCCAGGCGGCAACCATCAGGTGGATGGTATTGCCCTTGGGGGAGACGCCCAGCTTTTGCGAACCGATCCAGGTCAACGGGCGCAGGTAGCACGATTCGAGCTTGTTCTCGCGCACGACGGCCTTTTGTGCCTCGTTCACTTCGTCTTTGGTGAACGGAATCTTCATGCGCAAAATTTTGGCGCTGTTGAATAGTCGTTCAGTGTGCTCTTCCAAGCGGAAGATAGCCGCGCCCTGCGCCGTGTTGTAGGCGCGCACGCCTTCAAAGGCGCCGCAGCCATAGTGGAGCGTGTGGCTCAACACATGGATCTTGGCGTCTCGCCAATCGACCATCTGGCCATCCATCCAGATTTTGCCGTCACGATCGGCCATCGAGGGTACTACGGGGCTCATGGGTGTCCTTTGGATTGCTGGGTTCGCAGAACCGCTGATTTTACGGCGCCTGGCCGCCTGCCGGTCGCGCGCGGCTGGACCGTCAGCTCAGACCGCGCACCACCTCCATGGCCTCCTCGATGCGCTCGACCGGATGGATGGTCAGCCCTTCCACCGGTTGCCGGGGGGCATTGGCACGCGGCACCACGGCCACGCTAAAGCCCAGTTTGGCGGCCTCCTTCAGCCGCTCCTGGCCACGGGGTGCGGGTCGCACCTCGCCAGCCAACCCGACTTCGCCAAAGGCGAAGAAGCCCTTAGGTAACGCCTTGCCCCGCAAGCTGGAGGTGATGGCCAGCATCACGGCCAAGTCGGCCGCCGGTTCGCTGATACGCACGCCCCCGACCGCATTCACAAACACATCCTGGTCGGCGCACGCCACACCCGCATGGCGGTGTAGCACCGCCAGCAGCATGGCCAGGCGATCACGCTCCAGCCCCACCGACAGGCGCCGGGGATTGGGGCCGCCGCCGTCGACCAGGGCCTGGATCTCGACCAGCATGGGGCGGGTTCCCTCGAGCGTCACGAGCACGCAACTGCCCGGCACCGGCTCGCTGTGCTGGCTGAGAAAAATGGCGCTCGGGTTGGTCACGCCTTTGAGCCCACGCTCGGTCATGGCGAAGACGCCAATCTCGTTCACCGCCCCAAAACGATTCTTGATGGCGCGCACCAGTCGGAAGCTCGAATGCGTATCGCCCTCGAAGTACAGCACCGTATCGACCATGTGCTCCAGCACGCGCGGACCAGCCAGTGCGCCTTCCTTGGTGACATGGCCCACCAGAACGATGGTCACCCCCGAGGACTTGGCGGCGCGGGTGAGGTGCGCAGCGCATTCGCGCACCTGGGCCACCGAGCCTGGAGCCGACGTCAGTTGGTCGGAATACACGGTCTGGATGGAATCGATCACCGCCACGGCGGGCTGCGTGGCCTCCAGGGTGGCCAGTATTTTTTCCAGCTGGATTTCGGCCAGCACATTGACCTGGCTCTGGTGCAAGCCCAGGCGGCGCGAGCGCAGCGCCACCTGGGCGCCACTCTCTTCCCCGGTGACGTATAGCGTAGGCAGCCCCGCACGCTGCAACGCGTCGAGCGCCTGCAGCAGCAAGGTGGACTTGCCGATGCCCGGGTCGCCACCGATCAGCACCACCGCGCCTTCGACAATGCCGCCGCCCAGCACCCGATCCAGTTCTTCAATGCCGCTCGGAGTTCGCGCCACCTCGTTGGCCTCGATGGCGTACAGCGGCGTCACAGGCTGGGCTGCGTTCAGCCCGGCATGCTGGACGCTGCCGTAGCGGTTCTTGCCCCCTGCGGAGGCGGCCACGGTCTCTGTGAGGGTGTTCCAAGCGTTGCAGTGCGGGCATTTCCCCAGCCACTTGGGCGTGGAACCACCACATTCTGAGCAGGTGTAGAGGGTTTTTTCTTTGGACATGGGGTACAGCAAACCAGTGGCTGATCACTATAGCGGCCCCAAAAACGGCTTCGGTGCACGGCCCAATAGCAAACCCGCCACGAGGGCGGGTTTGCAAGGGACGCTGGCGGTCTTCAGGCTGCCGAGAGCCAATACCCTGAATTGAAGGGACTGCTCATGCGCAGCGCCATCGGAGAAATGTCCACCAGCTTGTCAGTGGGCAACTTCTCGGTCAATTCGGCACCGATGTCGATGCCCTGCACCGGGGTAGGTGCTTCGGTAGCCTCTTTCGCCCGTTCTGCCTGGCTGAGAGTTGCAGAACGGGCTACAGAAAAGAATAGAAACAGCGGAACGGTATCTTTCTATCGCCCCAGTAGTCGGCTACGTCGCGGAACACATCGAGCAACTGCTCGCGCGCTTCCTTGTCGAACTTGGCCGTGGCAGGAATTTGCTCCAGCACCACGATAAAGCCCGGTTGCGGGCCGGACTTGTGCAGCGGGTCGGTCAGGCAGTCTGACAATGCGTCGAAATTCTTGCCGAAATGCGACGGAAAGGTGAACTGCTGGGCGATCAGATCCAGCACATCCTGTTTGGACTGTGCGTGGGCAAGGTTAGCGTAAAGAAAATGGTGCCCCAACGTGGCCGCCGCATCCTGCAGGTCCTGCACGCGAAACGCGCGAATGGATTGCACAATGTTGGCGCGCACACCGCGCAGGGGGGATTCCTGGTCTTTACGAAGTGGCGTATCCATCTCCGCGTCTCTTTCTCTAATAGTCCAAAATCGGGCTCATTGCGGCGAACCGCAAAAGGGCGTCATACGGGAAGTGGCTCCCCTCCGCGATGCAGGCTACCGGGCACGTGGCATGGCGGGAGTCATTTGACAATTTCGCGGTAACTGGCGTAGTGGTCGCTGGTGTAATAACAAGCATCCGGCGTCCGGGGCTTGCCACCACACACAATGCGCCGGGCGCCGCGATGGCGAACGCCTGGTGTTCTGACGGTGTATTCCCGGTAGTACCCGCGCTTGTGTGCGGGCAACAACCTCTCCCGATTGCCGAAAACTGTCCCATCCTTGTCATAAGGAAAAGGACCGCCCTGGTAAATCAGCGCATAGGTCTCGCGGCCCTGGAGAGGTAGTTGCGCCACGGAAATCGTGGCTACCTCATTGGTGAATAGCTGGTTGCGCGCCTGCCCCACAAGAGGAGTCAACGCCCATGCAGCACCCAGAACACACGCAAGCCCTGCATTGCACACGCGGGCGGCTACAGCCTTCAGCATCTCACTACACCTTTCAGAAACTACGGGTTAACCCGAAATTTCAAGCCGCTAGTGTGACGGAAACCCCCCAAAAAAGCAAGCCTCTGCCCATTGTTTAGGCAGAGGCATCGATTGCGGTCCGTCTTTGTTAGTTAGCGCACGCTATCGCTCAAACAATCATCGCTGAGCATTGGCATCGGCCACGGTCAAGGCCGTCATATTGACGATACGACGCACGGTCGCGCTGGCTGTGAGGATATGCACAGGCTGTGCCGCGCCCAGCAGCACTGGGCCAATGGCAATATTGCCGCCCGCGGCCGTTTTGAGCAGGTTGTAGGAGATGTTGGCGGCGTCAATGTTGGGCATGACCAGCAAGTTGGCATCGCCGATCAGACTGCTGTGCGGCATCAGCGTGGCCCGTGCCTTGCCACTGAGTGCCACGTCACCATGCATTTCACCGTCCACCTCCAGCCAGGGCGCCTGCACGCGCAGCCGTTCCAACGTCTGGCGCATCTTCACGGCGCTAGGCTGGTCGCTGCTGCCAAAGTTGGAATGCGACAGCAGTGCCGCCTTGGGCTTGATGCCAAAGCGCAGCATTTCCTCTGCGGCCATCATGGTGATTTCGGTGAGCTGCTCGGCCGTAGGGTCATAGTTGACGTGGGTATCAACCACGAACACTTGGCGGTCGGGCAGCAGCAAACCGTTCATGCAGGCATAGGTGGCCACACCAGCACGGCGACCAATCACTTGGTCGATGTAGTTGAGGTGGTGCGACGTATGACCCCAGGTGCCCACGATCAGCCCATCGACCTCGCCCTTGTGCAGCATCATGCTGCCGATCAGCGTGAGGCGTCGGCGCATCTCAATCTTGGCAATGGGCTCAGTGATGCCCTTGCGCTCGGTCATGCGGTGATAGGTTTGCCAGAAGTCGTGGTAGCGGTGGTCCTGCTCGACGTTGACCACATCGTAGTCGCGTCCCTCCGACAGACGCAGGCCGAACTTCTCAATGCGCTGTGCGATGACAGCGGGGCGCCCGATCAGC
>JAUYGP010000255.1 GCA_030690515.1 Giesbergeria sp. | reverse complement strand
TTCTTGTCTCGCCAAGAAAAGAAGGCAAAAGAAGGCGACCCCGCTGCCTGCGACCCCGGCGCGCAGCGCCGGGGCAACCTGCGGTGCTCGGTGCTGGCGGGGTCTCGCTCGAACTCGCGCCTGCGGCGCTCAAACAGTCGCGAGCCCTGATCCGCCATCCCCTGTGCTCCTCGGCGCAGCCAGAAGGGGGCTGAAGCCCACACGGGACTTCGCTGCGCTCGGCCGCGTGTTGGGGGCCGAGCGCAGCGATGGCCCGAATCATTCCCCCCTTCCATCTGGCTGCGCCGAGGAGCACAGGGCGCGGGGTGGCGTGTGTGCCGCAGGACACGCACGCTTCGTTGTCTGGCTCGCCGTGGTTGTCCGAGCGGAGCGCTTCAGCGCGCAGCGAGTTCCACAGCGAACCCCGTGACCGCGCACCGCAGGTTGCCCGGAGCGAAGCGCAGGGACGCAGGCTGTGGGGCGCCTTTCTTTTGCGAAGCAAAGAAAAGTACCTCGCCCGCCGGGGCGAGACCCGGCCTCCGCCTTCAGCCCAAAGAGCACAGCCCGTGCCCATCACTCCAGCAATGGACAAGGCTTGATAGCCACGCCTAAAAAATCAGGCCTCACCAAACCCACCGCCACCCGGCGTGTGGATTTCAAAAACATCCCCCGGCTGCATATCGGCCTGGCCCAAATGGTCGATCTTCTCCACCCGGCCCTGCGCCCGTACCACGCGGTTCATACCCGGCAGCCCGGCCTGCCCACCGGCCATGCCAAAAGCGCCCTGCACACGACCATTCGAGAGGATACTGGCCGTCATCGGCTCCAGAAAACGCACGCGCCGCACCCCGCCATTGCCCCCCTGCCAACGCCCCGCTCCGCCCGAACCCTGGCGGATGGCATAGCTCTCGAGCCGCACCGGGAAGCGGAACTCCAGCACCTCGGGGTCGGTCAGGCGCGAGTTGGTCATGTGCGTCTGCACCACGCTGGTACCGTTGAACCCACCCACCAGCGCACCACTGTCGTCAAACTCCCCGCCAGCGCCACTGCCACCAGAGATGGTTTCGTAGTACTGATACTGCGCGTTGCCAAAGGTGAAGTTGTTCATGGTGGGCTGGCTGCCCGCCATCACGCCCAAGGCACCAAACAAAGCATTGGTGATGCAGGTAGAGGTTTCCACATTGCCCGCCACCACCGAGGCCGGTGGGTTGGGGTTGAGCATGGAGCCGGGCGGAATGACGACCTCGATGGGCTTGAGACAACCGGCATTGAGCGGGATATCGTCATCCACCAGGCAGCGGAAAACGTACAGCACGGCGGCCATGCACACGGCCGTGGGCGCGTTGAAGTTGTTCTGCTGCTGCGGCGAAGTGCCCGTGAAGTCCACCACGGCGCTGCGCTGCTGTGCGTTGATGTGCACCGCCACCTGGATCTGGGCGCCGTTGTCCAGCGGCAGCGTAAAGCGCCCGTCCTTCAGCCGTGCTGCCAGGCGCGTGATGGCGCGGCGCACCGACTCGTCGGCGTTGTCCTGCACATGGCCCATGTAGGCACGCACCACCTCCAGACCAAACTGCTGCACCATGCGGCGCAGTTCCTGCACGCCCTTTTCGTTGGCGGCAATCTGGGCCTTCAGGTCGGCCAGATTCTGCTGCGGGTTGCGACTGGGGTATTCACCCGAACCCAGCAACGCCAGCATTTCCGCCTCGCGCAGTACCCCCGCATCGACCAGTTTGAAGTTATGGATCTGCACACCCTCTTCTTCGATGCGCGTAGAGAACGGCGGCATCGACCCCGGCGTGGTGCCTCCCACATCGGCATGGTGCCCCCGGCTGCCCACATAGAAAGTGGGTTGTGCCGTGCCTTCCACATACAACGGCGAGATGACGGTGATGTCGGGCAGGTGCGTGCCGCCATGGTAGGGGTCGTTCAGCACGTACACGTCGCCGGGCTGCATGCGGCCCGCATTGTTGAGAATCACGGTCTTGATGCTCTCGCCCATGCTTCCCAAGTGCACCGGCATGTGTGGCGCGTTGGCGATGAGATGGCCCTCTGCATCGAACAGCGCGCACGAAAAGTCGAGCCGCTCCTTGATGTTGACCGAATAGGCCGTGTTCTGCAGTTGCAGACCCATCTGCTCGGCAATGTTCATGAACAGGTTGTTGAACACCTCCAGCAGCACCGGATCGACCGTGGTGCCCACCGCATGGCGCACCGGGCGTGGCACGCGGCGTTCGAGCAGCAGGTGGTCCAGCGCGGTCAATTGGGCCTCCCAGCCGGGTTCGACGATGGTCGTGGCGTTCTTTTCCGCAATGATGGCGGGACCGGGCAGCACATCGCCCGGGCGCAGGTCTTCGCGCACGACCAAGGCTGCATCGTGCCAGGCGGCCAGCCCGTCGACGCCTGCGCTGTAGATGCGCACAATGCCCCGGCGCGGCACCTCGCGCACCGGGTGTAGCGCATGGCGCGGCTCGTCAGGGGCATCCCCCGCCACCACCGCCTCCACCGATACCGCTTCCACCACCAGGCTCTTGCCCTGCATCAAAAAGGCATAGCGCTGCCGGTAGGCCGCCTCAAACCCAGCCACCAGGTCCGCCACGCCTTGGGCGGCGCAGGCGCACAGGTCGTCAGGGCAACCGACCACCAGTGCGGCGTCCGAGCCTTCGTAGCGCACATGCACACGGCGCAGCACCGTCACTGCGCCACCGCTGGCCTGCTGGCGCACCAAGTCGGCGCGGGCGGCTGCGGCCAGGGCATCCAGCGCGGCCTGCACAGCGGGCAACGCTGCCTCGGTGAGCGGGCTCTCCACCGCCTGCTCGCGGATGACGTTCTGGTCGGCCAGGCCCATGCCATAGGCTGACAGCACCCCCGCCAGCGGGTGCACCAGCACCTGCTGCATCCCCAGCGCATCGGCCACCAGGCAGGCATGCTGGCCACCGGCACCGCCAAAGCACTGCAGCGTGTAGCGCGTGACGTCGTAGCCACGCGCCACCGAAATCTTCTTGATGGCGTTGGCCATCTGCTGCACGGCGATCTCGATGAAGCCGTGGGCCACGTCCTCGGGCTTGCGGCCCGTTTGCTGTGCCAGGGCACCGAACTGCTGCGCGACCACATCGCCGTCGAGCGGCTCGTTGGCCGCATGGCCAAACACGCGCGGAAAATGCGCCGGCTGGATCTTGCCCACCATCACGTTGGCATCGGTCACGGCCAGCGGGCCGCCGCGCCGGTAGCTGGCTGGGCCCGGGTTGGCACCCGCGCTC
>JAUYGP010000249.1 GCA_030690515.1 Giesbergeria sp. | reverse complement strand
CGTGGCGGTGTATGTGGCCAAGGTGCCCGTACCTTTCTTGAACAAAAGCAGCACGCGCGGTGTGGACCAGGACGCCGCCGAAGCGCAGAAGAACAAGAACTGGGACCCCAACTCTCCGTTGTACGGAAAGAACCCCGCCCGTGCGGTAACGCCTGCTTCTGCGGCGTCTGTGCCCGACACTGCGCCCCCTGCCGATGCGCGGGCAGCGGCAACCCCCGCCAAGGCTGCGGCCAGCAAGGCCGAAGGCAAGCCAGGAGCCGACCCACTGGGTGACCTGGCGGCGGCCAAGGCCGCAGCGGCAGGAAACGTGGATCCGTTCGACTACTTTGTGCAGGCCGGTGCCTTCCGCACCCAGCAGGATGCCGATGCGCAGCGCGCCAAGCTTGCCATGCTGGGCTGGGAGGCGCGCGTGAGTGAGCGTGAGCAGAACGGCCGGAATGTCTTTCGGGTGCGCGTAGGCCCGTTCGTCAAACGAGACGATGCCGACCAGCTCAAGGAAAAATTGGCGGGCGCCGGTGTCGAAACCGCCTTGGTGCGCGTGCAACGCTGAACTTTGCGGCACACCGCTGCTCAGATACCCGAAGAACAAGGAGTGATTGAATGAAACGACGTGTGTTTTCCCTGACCACTGCCACAGCCCTGGTGGCTTCGGCCTTGCCACTGTCTGCGTTGGCCCAGGGCGCGCAGCCCAAGGAAGGCAAGGATTACGCCAAACTAGGCAAGCCCGTGGCCACTGATGCCCCTGCGGGCAAGGTCGAGGTGATCGAGTTCTTTTGGTACAACTGTGGGCATTGCAATGCGTTTGAGCCTACCTTTGCCGCCTGGGCCAAGTCTGCGCAGGCGAAGAATATGGCGGTGCGCCGAGTTCCCGTAGCCTTCAACAAGAGTTTTGAGCCCCAGCAAAAGCTGTACTACGCCCTCGAAGGCATGGGCAAGCTGGACGAACTGCACGCCCGCGTGTTCCGTGCCATCCATGTGGAAAAAGTCAATCTGGGCAAGGAAGACGCCATCCTGGCCTGGATGGGCAAGCAGCCCGGTATCGACATGGTGAAGTTCAAGGAGATGTACAGCTCCTTCAACGTGGCGAGCCAGGTGCGCCGTGCATCGCAACTGCAAGAGGCCTATGGTGTCGAAGGCGTGCCGTCCATGGGCGTGGCCGGGCGTTACTATACGGACGGCACCATGGCCGGTAGCCTCCAGAGCGTGTTGCAGGTGGTGGAACACTTGGTAGGCATGGTACAAAAGGGCGCAGGCGCCAAGGGTTGAAACGCTGCGCTTGCGTGCCTTGGGCCCTTGCGGCCTCTGAACCCGCCCTCGGCGGGTTTTTTTACGCCAGGGTATGACGCCACAGTGTCAGGGCTACAATGCTTGCAAGATTCGTGCCCTGCACATTTCGCATGCCCTGGAGGGCATGCTTCTCTGGAAAGCCGCATGGACATTCATTTTCCAATTCCTCCGGGCGACCGCAATCCTGGTATGGGCGCAAAGCATGCGCAGGCACGGCGCCTCCTGCGCCGCTGGGTGTCTGCCCTGGTGTCCCTGGCTCTCCTGGCTGGGGTCGGCGTGGCGCAGGCCGAAAAAGCCGACCGCAACAAACCTATGAACATCGAGGCTGATGCGCTGCGCCATGACGACCTCAAGCAGACCAGTGTCTTCACCGGCCGTGTTGTGATGACCAAGGGCAGCATCGTGCTGCGCGGCGCCCGTCTCGAAGTGCGCCAGGATGCCGATGGATACCAATCCGGTGTGGTCACGGCCGAGGCCGGGCACCGGGCGTTCTTTCGCCAGCGGCGCGATGGCGCACCAGGCGCGGCGGAAGAATTCATCGAGGGCGAGGGCGAAGTGATCGAGTACGACGGGCGTAGCGACAGCGTGCGTTTTGTGCGCAATGCCGAGCTGCGTCGCCTACGGGAGGCGGTGGTCAACGATGCCATCACGGGTGCCGTCATCGTCTATAACAACCAGACCGATGTATTCACCGTGGATGGACAAAAACCGACTGGCGATACCCCGCCCGGCGGTGGCCGGGTGAGGGCTGTGCTGTCGCCCAAGGCGGTGGTGCCGGATGTGGCGCCGTCCCCTGCGGCCGCAGCTTCAGGACCGGGTTTGCGACCCAGTAGTTCGCTGGGCGGTGGCGCCAAGTGAGAGCGCCCTCCATGCCTGCGGGCGCGCAAGAGGCGCAAACAAGCCGCCTGGAAGTGTTGCATCTGGCCAAAGCCTATGGTAGCCGCAAGGTGGTCAAGGATGTTTCGCTGGAGGTGCAGAAAGGCGAAGTGGTGGGCCTGCTGGGTCCCAACGGGGCGGGTAAGACCACCTCCTTCTACATGATCGTGGGGCTGGTGCGCAGCGATGGGGGCGATATCCGCATCGATGGCCAGTCGGTGGCGCACATGCCCATCCACAGGCGCTCGCGCCTGGGGCTGTCGTATCTGCCGCAAGAGGCCTCTATCTTTCGCAAGCTCACGGTGCAGGAAAACGTGCGTGCTGTGCTCGAACTGCAGCGCGATGGCCAGGGCAAGCCCTTGTCACCGGCCGAGATCGAAGAGCGTCTCACCGCCTTGCTGCAGGAACTGCGGGTGGAGCATTTACGCGATTCCCCCGCGCTGGCCCTTTCGGGTGGCGAGCGCCGCCGTGTCGAGATCGCCCGCGCCCTGGCCACCCAGCCACGGTTCATCTTGCTCGATGAGCCGTTTGCCGGCATCGACCCTATCGCTGTGATCGAAATCCAGCGCATCATCGGCTTCCTCAAGGCGCGTGGCATTGGCGTACTCATCACCGACCACAACGTGCGCGAAACGCTGGGGATCTGCGACCACGCCTTCATCATCAGCGATGGAAACGTGCTGGCCCAGGGAACACCGTCCGAAATTGTGGATAACGCCGAGGTGCGCCGGGTGTACCTGGGCGAGCATTTCCGGATGTGATGAAGCCCGGTCTCTCACTGCGCGTTTCGCAGCATCTGGCGCTGACGCCGCAGCTGC
>JAUYGP010000108.1 GCA_030690515.1 Giesbergeria sp. | reverse complement strand
TGTTCTCGCCCTTGGGTTCAACCTTGTGAGACTGCAAACGACAAAGCGTGTCGTAGGAGAGCCGATCCTCTGCAGTGACAAGCCCTTCCCGCAGCTCTGCCAAAAGCAGATCGACACTTTCTGCCGTGTACTTGTCCCTGGTAGAAAAATCCAAGTCTCGGGTATAGCGAGAGCTGGCATACCGTATGGCCAGCAGAAGTCCACCCTTCATCACCATCTTGGCACTCAGATTCTGGGAATGGCCAATACCGTCGAGGATGGTGTGCACCGCCTCCCTGAAGCCCCGTTGGCCTTGAGGAGCTTGTGCCACCCACGCGTCGATCTCAACTTCGTTCATGAGCCCCCCGAATCGGTTTGCGACGCATCCAACGACGGAACGTTGACCGATAGCGCCCACCTTTCAGAGAAAACCGATGCGTACTCTGCCTGTGGATCCAGCTTGCGGGAGCCTCCTCGCTGAACCTTGGACGCCCACGCATCAATGAGTGGATCCGAGAGACCACATACCGTTTCCAGCAGGTAGCCAGCCCGCGCCTGCTCAATCGACGTCCCGTGCTGGCCAACCTCGTCAATGATGAGTTTCAGATACTTGACCGCATATTCCCGGTAGGTATCGACGACATGCTGTATCCCGCCGCACAGCTCCGGTTCGCGGAGCATGTCCAAGAAGGTTCGACCCACCATTGCAACGCGAATGGACGGCGACTTGATCGTCTTAAAGGCACCACGATGCGAGCGACGCACCAACTCAACCCGCATCCCATCAATGCGTTCGAACTTCTGAAACTTCAACGTGGGCAGCTTGGCCGCAAGGTATCCCTCCTTGCGCATCTTGAGGTCCTTTTCCATGCGTGCAGCCGCCTGCTCTTTCCACTCCCGTTCGGGTGGAGTGGACAGGTACAGAATTTTGGAAAAGCGGTCGGTGACGCCGTGGTACTCCATGGCGCTCAGATGACTGACGTATGCGAATGGGTCAACGGAGCAGGCCACTTCCATAGGCAGCGGTTTGTTGCGCCCAAAAAGCTGATAAACCGTGCCGGCCTTGAACTCCTTGGCCGGTGAAATCAAGCCAAATGACGTCAAGACACGGACGATTTCTGCATACAAAGGCAATGAAGTCGGATCGTCTGTGGCTTGGGTCGCAGCCAAAACGCCCAACTCGTACCCCGTGACGACAGGCCGCTCCCACACCCCCAACCGTTCTTGGATGGGTCTGATGTAGGCGCTCAAGGCCTCTGGCAACATCAAAATATCATTCACTTGTTAGCATCACTGTCCTAAGGACAGTGATGCTAACAAGTGGCAAATGGAATGTAAAGATATTTTTTACTATCATCCGCTGGCATGAACTACAATGCGTCCTTAGGACGCATTGTAGTTCATGCCGTGCCGCATATTATGCCTCCGGGCACACCAAGCATCGTCCAGGAAACAAGATCGCGCTGCATTCAATGCAACGGGACAGCTTACGGTAAACCATGTCCTACGCTGAAGGCGGGACCACCTAATTTGGCAACGCCGCCTGGGCGCGCTTGTTGTGTCGGTACTCCCAAGGGGCTACGGGATCTGTATCAGCCCAAAGACCTCGCTTGTCGGCCCGGGCTTGTCGCTCCAGCTCAAACAGCACCGAATCTTTCGCATACCGGCGATAGACCCATGCCATGCCCAGTTCGACCATCTGGGCATTCACGCTGACCCCCGAGACATAGACTGTCCCAATGACGCGCCCGTAACGATCCCTGCCAGCCTCTTCCACCGTCACCGATTGCCGAAAAACAAGCCCCGCCAGCGTCTGTCGGGCACGTGTACCGAATGCCTGCCGTTTCTCCGGGGCGTCGATCTGCGCCAGGCGCACGCGAATCGGCTGGCGGTCCACGAGCACGTCAATGGTGTCACCATCCAGAATAGCCACCACAGGCCCGACCAATTCCGCGCGGGCCAACGCAGTGAAGAGCAGCAGCGCAACTACGCACCATGCCCGTGCTGCGTTAGCGACTCCTGCCCTTCTCGTTTTCATTCTTGATTCCTTGGTTGGTCGTCTCTGGATCGCGCCCGGGGTCACGGACAGCGCGCCCAACCGCCGCCTGCACTTCTCTGCGAAGCACTTCCCGTGCGGTCAATGGTTCCGGCATCCGCGCCACAAACCGCTCGATTTGAGCCGCGAGGTGCGCATTGCACTCTGCCAGGCTCATTCGCTGTGCCTCTCCTGCATTTGCAGCAGCGCCAGTTCCCGCCCGTCGCATTTCAGTATCGGGGGATCTTCCATCGTCCAGACGATTCCGTGAGTTCGCCCGCAAAAACACCGCAGCGCCTCTTTGGTCGCGTACCACATTGCCAGCGGGCATGTCTCGCAAGCGGGGGATGGCGATGGCTTGGCCTCCGGCGCCAACCCCTCGATCACCGGGCTGATGTAGATCGGCTGCCCCACCTCGGGAGCCTGGCTGGTGGCTGGAGCCAATCCCTGCGACTGCAGCAGCTCGGATGCGGCCAGCTCGGGCATGGCTTCGGTCGATGTGGTTGTAGTTGATAGACTCATTTGACAATACCTTTCCGTCTTTGTCTTTCAGGGCCGTGGGGCGAGTTTTGAGCTCTTGGGCGGCCTTTAGCCATCCCGCTTTGGTCCGCCCTTGGGTTGAGCGCACCGCCACCTCCCAGGGGTGCTTTTCAAGCTCACGGACAGCTGTAGCGTTCTGCACCAATGAAGCCGCCTCTTCGATCCGGGATCGCATCACCCTGGACTGGCGAGGCGCCCTGCCCTCCGGCGCCGGGTTGTCTATGTGGCGCAGCACCTGCTTTTCAGGTCGGCGAACCACACCGCGCAAACTGCGGGGCGTCGCCTCTGCATCAATGCCACGTTCGCGCAGCCGCTCGGCGAATGCCTCCCGCCAGCGCTGCACCTGGCCCGCAGGGGTATGCAGCTGGCGCCCGTCAAAACCCCTGCACTTCACGGCCAGATGACAGTGGTCGTTGTCGGTATCGGTGTGCAATGCAAAGACATATTCGTGATTCGCACCAAAGTTGTCCGCAGCAAAAGCACGCACCGCATCTCGCAAGGCAAGCGGATCGGCCTTCCCAGGCATGGACAAGACCATGTGCATGGTGTCACGCCGGTTCGGGGCCTGCCCTGGTGGACTCTTCGCATCAATATCGCCACGCCAGTCCACAAAGAGCTGCTTCACATCGTCAACAGCGTCAAACAACTGGCCCTTGTCGTTCTCAAGCGCGACCTTCTCTTTGTCTGCCATGGTGTGGCGGGTGATATACATCAAGTGCGCTTTGACATGCGCCCCGCCCTTTCCATAACCAGAGATCTTCACCATCACTTCGGTGGATCCGGATGCAACACGGGCCGCTTTGTCGCGTGCTCTTTTGCCTGAGCCTGATCGGAGAGAACCTGCGCTGTTTCGCTTGGACTTCACCCGTCCAGGCTCACCACTTTCTTGAATCAGTAACTCAAGAAGCCGCGTCATCTTGCGCACCCCAGGCACGATTTCTGGCCACAACGAGATTCAGAATCTTGTCGCGCAGTTTGGATATTTTCTGTTTGAGCACAGCAATCCCCTCCAGTGTCAATATTTCATCCTTTGTGAAATTCACGCCGATCAATTCCGCACGATTCATGCTGCGCGCAATTTGGTTCAGATTTCTACCGACCGCTGCAAGCTCCCTGTTTGCAAAACTGACGACTTCAATTTCTTTCTCTGTCAGCACGGGCTCATGCATGAGAACAGTCTGTATCAGCGAAGCAACCCATTCAGACGACGACATTCCTTCTATCGCAGCGCGTTTTTTTACCTCGGCTTTCATGAAAGATGCGAGACGCAATTCAAAACGCTCCAGTTCTGCGCAACCTGAATGATCAACTTTTGCCGTACATGATGATCGCGCGGGGTGCTTTGATTCTCCTGCCAGGTGCGACTGGATCAATTCTCTGAGTAATCGTCCTGGTTTCTTGTGGGCCGCGTTCGCTGCGGCATAAAACTGATCCCTCTCGATTGGGAGAACGCGCGCGGCGACTATAGGGGAGGAGGCGACGGGTTCTGTCGGCCTGGCCTGGTTTCCTATATTGGCTGTGGGGGTGTGGATGGTGTGGGGTGGCATTTACAAGCGGGTCAACTGGCACGATTGTAAACATTATCCGGCGCTTGCGCGTATCCTGCCCTAACTATTTCAATCCACCCTCTACCTTCAACCTTCGAACCTAATCAATGCCATTTAGGGGACAACTCGGTGACAGCAGGAGACTACTCGGTGACTAAATGTTGCCAGTTTCGCGGGCGCGAAACGCGAAAAAGACATTAGGTAACCAAAAAAACGACGCTCTGACCAGAAAAAGGAGACAGACACCTTATTATCTTGCGCCATGACGAAGCTAGTGACCACACCCAAGAACGCCCGTGATGCGATTGCCGCGTTGACCCAGGATTACGCGAAGATGAGCAAGTCGGCCATTTTTCGTGCTCACTTCGAAGAAATCGAAAAAGCGATTGGCTGTGGGGTGAACCAAGTCGCGATTGTTGGAGCCCTGCAGAAGAGTGGTATTGATTTACCGTTGGCAACATTCAAGAAATATCTATACAGGGAGCGGCGGCGATCGAAGAGTTCAGTCCCTGCACCACCCTTCAGATCGGATGGGCCATTGGCGACCAA
>JAUYGP010000244.1 GCA_030690515.1 Giesbergeria sp. | reverse complement strand
CACTAACTGCTTCATGGGCATATGTCCCCAGCCAGAAGGGGGTTTACCCGCTGGAGAAATCCGGCAGGCATGGTTACAAAAGCCCCTTGCCTGTGTGACAGACATGGTTTTGTCATTCTGTCGCCCTACGATAAACCGCTTATCCATTTGTGCGAGGAGATACCCATGAAACACCGTTCCCTGGCTGTTTGCGCTGCCGTGGCCCTGATGGCCAGCACGGCCGCCCAGGCCCAGACCGAAATCCAGTGGTGGCACGCGATGACCGCCGTGAACAACGAATGGGTCAACGACCTGGCCAGCCAGTTCAACGCCAGCCAAAGTGACTACAAGGTCATCCCCACTTACAAAGGCACCTACGACGAGAACATGACGGCCGCCATCGCCGCGTTCCGTTCGGGCAATGCACCGGACATTCTGCAAGTGTTTGAGGTGGGTACAGCCACGATGATGGCCAGCAAGGGCGCCATCGTGCCCGTGGGCAAAGTCATGAGCGACGCAGGCTTGGCGTTCGACCCCAAGTCGTTCATTCCCGCAGTGGCCGGCTACTACACCGCGCCCAATGGCCAGATGCTGAGCTTCCCGTTCAACAGCTCCACCACCGTTTTTTATTACAACAAAGATGCCTTCAAGGCGGCCGGCCTGAACCCCGACAAAGCACCCGCCACCTGGCCTGAAGTGTTTGCCGCCACCAAGAAACTGAAGGCGAGCGGCCACAGCTGCCCCATGACGCTGGCCTGGATGGGCTGGACCCAGCTGGAGAGTTTTTCCACCTGGCACAACGTGGAGTTCGCCACCAAGAACAACGGCATGTCTGGCATGGATGCCCGCATGAAGATTGATTCGCCCCTGCACGTGCGCCACATCGAGAATTTGGCCAAAGCTGCGACCGACGGTGAATTCATTTACAAAGGCCGCGGCTCCAAGGCCCAAGCGTCGTTCACCGCCGGTGAGTGCGCCATGATCCAGACCTCGGCAGGCTTCTATGGCGATGTAGCCAAGAATGCCAAGTTCAATTACGGCCTGGCGCCCATGCCTTACTACCCCGACGTGAAGGGTGCACCGCAGAACACCGTGATTGGTGGCGCCAGTTTGTGGGTGATGGCAGGCAAGACGCCTGAGAAATACAAGGGCGTTGCTAAGTTCTTCGACTTCCTGTCGCAAACCAAAATACAAGCAGCCAGCCACCAGCGCACGGGCTATCTGCCCATCACCCTGGCAGCCTACGACCTGACCGAAAAATCGGGCTTCTACAAAGACCACCCCGGTACCGACGTGGCCGTGCAACAGATGATCCGCAAGACCACCGACAAGTCGCGCGGCATTCGCCTGGGCAACTACGTGCAGATTCGCACCATTGAGGACGAAGAGTTCGAAAACATCTGGTCGGGCAAGCAGACGGCCAAACAGGCGCTGGCCAATATGGTGAGCCGCGGCAACGAGCAGTTGATTCGTTTCGAGAAAGCCAACAAAGGAAAATAAAGCACTGCGCGCCTGACAGCGCGCAATGGTGGTGGCCGCCTCAACGGGCCCGCCTGCTCCGTTTTTCAATCGACCCACCGAATGGCGTACAGGCTTCGGTGGGCGTCTTTTTTGTCTGAGTGCCCATGGAAAAACGTGTTCTTTTCCGATCCGCATGGCTGCCCTGGGCGCTGATGCTGCCCCAGTTGGTCATCATCCTGGTGTTCTTCTTTTGGCCTGCGAGCCAGGCAGTGCTGCAGTCGCTGCAAGTGGAAGACGCGTTCGGGCTGTCCAAAGAGTGGGTGGGCTTTCAAAACTTTATCCAGCTCTGGAACGACCCAACCTATTTGGCGTCGTTCAAAACCACGGCTTGGTTCTCGGTGATGGTGGCCGGTCTGGGCATTGGCATCTCGCTGGTGCTGGCGATTTTTGCCGACCGCGTGGTGCGCGGTGCCATGGTCTACAAGACGCTTTTGATCATGCCGTATGCGGTGGCGCCGGTGATTGCGGGTGTGCTGTGGGTGTTCATCTTCTCGCCGTCCATCGGAGTCGCCACCTTCGGCCTGCGCGCCCTGGGGATCGACTGGAACTACCAGATGGACGGGGACCAGGCGATGCTGCTCATCATCATTGCCTCGGTGTGGAAGCAAATTTCCTACAACTTTTTGTTCTTTCTAGCGGGGTTGCAGTCCATTCCCAAGTCGCTGATAGAAGCGGCCGCCATTGATGGCGCGGGGCCGCTGCGCCGGTTCTGGAACATTCAGCTGCCGCTGCTCTCGCCCACCACCTTCTTTTTGCTGGTCATCAATATCGTCTACGCCTTCTTCGACACCTTCGGCATCATCGACGCGACAACCGAGGGCGGCCCGGGGCAATCGACGTCCATCCTGGTCTACAAGGTGTACCAGGACGGTTTCAAGGCGCTGGACCTGGGCAGCTCGGCCGCGCAGTCGGTGATCCTGATGATCATCGTGGTGGCGCTCACGGTCGTGCAGTTCCGCTATGTCGAGAAAAAGGTGAATTACTGATGATTGACCGCCGCCCCTGGCTCACCGTTCTCTCGCACGCCGTCATGCTGATCGGCGTGCTCATCGTCGCGTTTCCGCTCTATCTGGCCTTCATCGCCTCCACCCACACGGCGCAGGACATCGTACAAGCGCCCATGCCCCTACTGCCAGGCAACAACATGTGGGAAAGCTACAAGGCAGCGCTGCTGGGCTCCGGCAAGCTCGGCTCCAACACCACCGTGGCCCACATGATGTGGGTGAGCTTTGTCACTGCCATGGTGATCACGGTGGGCAAGATTGCGATCTCCCTGCTCTCGGCTTTCGCCATCGTGTTCTTCCGTTTCCCGTTCAAGATGTTCTGCTTCTGGGCCATCTTCGTGACCTTGATGCTGCCGGTGGAGGTGCGCATCCTGCCGACGTACAAAGTGGTGGCAGATTTAGGCATGCTCAATAGTTACGCCGGTCTCACGCTGCCGCTGATTGCGTCAGCCACCGCCACGTTCTTGTTCCGCCAGTTCTTCCTGACGGTGCCCGACGAGCTGGTCGAAGCCGCGCGCATGGACGGCGCTGGGCCGATGCGTTTCTTCTGGGACGTGCTGGTTCCACTGTCGAAAACCTCGATCGCGGCGCTGTTCGTCATCCAGTTCATCTACGGCTGGAACCAGTACCTGTGGCCGCTGCTCATGACCACCAGCGAAGACATGTACCCGGTGGTCATCGGCATCAAGCGCATGGTCGCCGGTGGCGGCGACGCGGCCATTGACTGGAACGTCGCCATGGCCACCGCCATCCTGGCCATGCTGCCGCCCACCTTCGTCGTGGTGCTGATGCAGAAGTGGTTCGTCAAGGGCCTGGTCGATACCGAAAAATAATGACATATTGGCTTCTAACGCTTACCCATCAAGCGCTAGTAGCTTTTAAATTGATAGCACTATGGCATCCATCACTCTGCGCGACATCGTCAAACGCTACGGCATCGGGCCCAAAGCCAACGAGGTGATCCACGGCGTCAACGCCGAAATCCAGGACCACGAATTCGTCGTCATCGTCGGGCCGTCGGGCTGCGGCAAATCCACGCTCTTGCGCATGGTGGCGGGGCTGGAGGAAGTGACCGGCGGCGAAATCCTGATTGGCAACAAGGTGGTGAACAACCTGGAACCCGCCAAGCGCGACATCGCCATGGTGTTCCAGAACTACGCGCTGTACCCGCACATG
>JAUYGP010000243.1 GCA_030690515.1 Giesbergeria sp. | reverse complement strand
GGCGCTGAGGCCCGGGCCATGGTCGCGTACGGTGATGTTCACATGCGTTTCCGTGGCTTGCAGGCGCAGTTCGATCAGCCGATCGGGCTGGGTTTCCATCGCGTCGATAGCATTGCGCAGCAGGTTGACCAGTACCTGCTCGAGCCGGATCGGGTCGCCCCAGACCCTGAAATCCAGGGTGTCGGTGGAGATGTGTGTTCCCGAAGCGTGGCGCAGCGGTTCGACCAGCATCAGGGCGCCCGCCACCACCTGCTGCAGCGATACCGACTGCAGGCGGGCGGGCTCCTTGCGTGCAAAGGCTTTGAGTTCACCGACGATATGGCCCATGCGCGTGCAAAGTTCTCCGATGATGTGTAGGTTATCGCGGGCGCTGGCGGTGTCCTCGCGAGCGAGAAACGCCATGGCGTTGTCCGCCAGGATGCGCAGGGCCGCCAGGGGCTGGGAGATCTCGTGGCTGATGCTGGCCGCCATCTGGCCCAGCAGGGCCAGCTTGCCGGTTTGCACGGCTGTGTCGTTGGCTGCTGTGAGCTCGGCGGTGCGTGCGGCGATCCGGGCATCCAGTTCGGACACGACCTGTGCCAGGGCGCGCTGCGAGTCCTGGCGCTCGACTTGCCTGCGCCGGTATTGCCAGACCAGTGCCAGGGTCAGATAGACAAGGGCCAGGCACAGTGCCGCAATTTCGGCGGCCAGAATGCCCTGGCGCCGGGGCTGTGCCGGATCGGAGAACAGCAGCATCTGCCAGTCAAAACGCCCCATGGCCTGGGTTTGCACCAGATAGGTCTTGTGGTCAATGGTCAGCGTCTGCAATGCGCCATTGACTAGCGCGCCAGTTTTGCTGGCGAGGGTGAGCGGCGCAATGTCACCATATTGCCGTGTAGCGCGCAGATGTTCCAACACCGGGGGCGGCAACGCCCGCAGGCTGCGGTAGCGCCAGTCGGGCTGGGTGGTCAGGAAGACAATGCCCTGGGCGTCGGCCATGGCAATGTGCAGGCCTGCCTCGCGCCAGCGGGTCTCAAACGCCGTGAGATCGATCTTGACAGCCACCACCCCGGCAATGCGCTGGCCCAGGTACAACGGAGCGGCAATGAAGGCGCCCGGCGTGCCGGTGGTTACGCCGACTCCGTAGAACATGCTGGTGCGCCCCTGAATCGCGGCCTGGAAATAGGGCCGGAAGCGGTAGTTCTGACCGACGTAGCTGGTGGCGCTTTCCCAGTTGCTGGCAGCCAGCGTCCGGCCGTGGAGGTCGATCAGATAGACCGCGGCAACGTCGGTCCGGGCTTTGGCAAAAGCGAGGTAGCGGTTGGCCTGGTCGACCAGTACGCGGTTTTCGGGTGTCCGCAACAGGTCCGACAATGTGCGCTCTGCACCCACCAGAGAGGGCAGGTGTTCGAACTTTTCCACCGAACTGCGCAGGTCCCGGGCCTGCAGTTGTACGGTGGCTGCGGCCTGTTGCGCTGCCGTTTGCAGGGCGGTCGTGTGCACCCCGTGGTAGGTCAGCCAGACCACCGCACACAGCGATGCAAAAGCCCACAGGGCGTACGCCAAGGGGCGGCGGCGCAAGGACAGCATGGAAATGTTGCGGCTGCGTGCGGGGAAACGCAGCAATCAAAAAAATAGGGTGCGCTGAAAAAACAAAACCGCAGCGATGCTGCGGTCAAACAGTGGCATGGCCCGCGAAGGCCATGCCACTGACGTTGGCGTTTACTTGATCAGGCCGACCTCACGGTAATAGCGCTCGGCACCGGGGTGCAGGGGCACAGGCATGCCCTTGATGGCGTTCTCGCGCTTGATCGCCTTGGCTGCATTGTGCGCAGCGTAGAGCGTGTCGATGTTCTCGTACAT
>JAUYGP010000242.1 GCA_030690515.1 Giesbergeria sp. | reverse complement strand
GGTGGCTACGGCGGTGGCCGCAGCAGCTACTAAGCACAGCCATCGGGGACCGTGTGTCCCCCATGCCTACAAAAAGGAGCCTTCGGGCTCCTTTTTTTGTGTCTTGTTGTGCCAAAAATCGTAAAAACCCTTGCTATATTCTCAATACTAGAGAACATAATGCCCCAGCGGGAATGGCCCGATTCTGGTTTGCGGTGATCCTTCTGTTGCACGCATAGAGCGTCGTCGAGATGAGCTGGTTGCGTTTCCGGGACTCCATCGCTTTTTCTTTGTGTTTTTGAGGAGTCCCTCGATGGGCAACAAACTGTATGTGGGCAATTTGCCGTACGGCGTGCGCGACAACGATCTGGAACAGGCCTTCAGCGCTTTTGGAAGCGTTACCAGTGCCAAGGTGATGATGGAGCGCGACACTGGCCGTTCCAAGGGTTTTGGTTTTGTCGAAATGGGCAGCGACGCCGAGGCCCAGGCTGCTGTCAATGGCATGAATGGTCAGCCGCTCGGCGGCCGCGCCATCGTAGTGAATGAGGCTCGTCCCATGGAACCCCGCCCACCCCGCTCAGGCGGTTTCGGTGGTGGGGGAGGCGGTGGCTACGGTGGTGGTGGTGGACGCAGTGGCGGTGGCTATGGCGGCGGCGGGGGAGGTCGCAGCGAAGGCGGCTACGGCGGTGGCAGCCGTGAAGGCGGCGGCGGCGGCGGCGGCGGCGGCGGCGGCGGTTATGGTGGCGGCCGTGAGGGCGGCGGTGGCTATGGTGGAGGCGGCGGCCGCAGCGAAGGCGGTTTTCGTAGCCCCTACGGCTCTGGCCCCCGCGGAGGCGGTAGCGGCGGCGGCCGAGGCAATGGCGGCGGTTACGGTGGCGGCGGAAATAGCTACTGAGCCCCTCTTTCGCTCGACACCAGAAAGCTCCTTCGGGAGCTTTTTCGTTTTTACCCTAGAAACGGCAGTTGGATGGGCACGCCGGTGCCATGATCTGGGCGCCAGGCAAGACGAGACGACGCCTACCCGCAAGGAGGAACAACGCCGCATGGCGCCCTGAGCGCGGTGCTGGCGGGTGCATAGCGCTCCCACCCATCAGGTGAACACCATCGAAGCCAATAAGGACGGCCTGCATAACTCCTCGCGGCGTGTGATAGCGCGGCCTCGGGCGGTCTGCGTCGTTGCGTTTCACAGGCAATAGCTACAGCTATTGCCTGTGAAACGCGCCTAGCATCCCATTCCGACCCGCACTACATCCACTCGCGTAGAGTTATGCAGGACGTCCATAACGATCGATCTCATGCGGCTTAGCAAGAGATACAAAGCGGTCAACTGCCGTTTCTAGGTTTAATCCGCCTCGGTCTGTCGGTGTTTACGCGGCCGCCCTGCCAGCAGCCGGTCGAACAATGGATTGGGCAGCATGCGCAACACTTTGGCGACCACGCCCATCTGCCAGGGAATGACGCGATAACTGGCACCCGACTGGATGGCAGCAAAAGCCTTGTCGGCAAAATCATCGGGGCGCATAAGAAACGGCATGGCGTACCGGTTCTTTTGCGTCAGCGGGGTGTCGATGTAGCCGGGGCAAATGGTGGAAACATCCACCCCGGAGCTGCGCAACTCGCCGCGCAGGCTTTCGCAGTAGCTGATGAGTGCGGCCTTACTCGCGCAGTAGGCTCCGTGGCCGGGCAGACCCCGAATACCTGCCACGCTGCCCACGCCCACCAGTCGGCCACTGCCGCGCTGCACCATGGCATGGACGAAGGGCTGGAACGTGGCGGCAGCACCCACGGTGTTGGTGGCAAATACGCGCGCCATGGTGTCCAGGTCGGCACGCACGGCGGTGTCTACGCCCACGCTGATGCCGGCATTGGCGATGACCACGTCGGGTACCCCCTGGCGCTGCATGCAGGCTTCTCCGGCAGCGACGATGCTATCAATGCTCGACACGTCTGCACTATAAATTTCGTAGCTGTCAGCGCTTATTCCGCTTGCCTCAGCCCACAATTTGATCTCTGGAGTTCGACGCGCCACCAGCGCCAGGCGCCAGCCTGCACGGTGATACTTGGCGGCCAGTGCTTGGCCAATGCCGCTGGATGCGCCGGTAATGAAGACAAGCGGTGGGGTCATGGTGGCTCCGGGCAGGGCGCTCAACGCACGGGAGAAAATTCCCCCCGGACGCGGCCGCGCAGTTGCAGCACCTGTTCGAGGTTGTCGTATTCCATGCTGTCGGCGGTAAAGCGGTTGTTGCCGCGCGTGAGGGTGACCGGCTGGTCCGAGCGCACCCGTTCCAACTGGGGCCAGGCATGCAGAAAGTTGCCCCGAAATTCGAGGCGCGGCTGGGCAGCACCCCGGGTGGGTTGCATCGATTCCCGGACCACAATGGCATTTCCGTGGAGCTGGACCTCGGTGCCGTCGGCATTGCTCAGCGCGTGGTCGGCAGACCCCTGGATCAGATCCCCGGCCACCGTCACCGAACGCAGGCGCACGGCATCAATTTCCAACGTATCGGTATCGGGGTAGTGGCGTGCGACGGTGCCCCGAACTTCATTTTGCAGGCGGCCGTCAGCCGCGAAGCTCTTGACCGAAAAATCCTTCATCAGATAGTCGGGCTCATGCCGCTCTACCTTGTCCACGCGGGGTAGCGCCACCGGAGGGGCGTTGCGCACTAGCCACCAGGTGCCCAGCGCCAGCAGGCCCATCAGCAGCACTGGCAGGTAGAGGGATAGTCGATCCCAGGCATGGCGCAGGCCGCCCATCATGTGCAATAGGACTCCAGCAGGGCGGCATACCGGCCGCTGGCCATGAGCAGCAGGTCGCAAAACTCGCGCGCCGCGCCGTCCCCGCCGCGCGCCTGCGTGACATGGTGGGCATTGGCCAGCACTTCGGCCTGTGCATTGGCGGGAGCGCAGGCAAAAGCACAGCGGCGCATGACGGGCAGGTCGGGCCAGTCGTCGCCCATGGCGGCGGCCTGGGTCCAGTCCAGCCCCAGTGTGGTCAAAATTTGCTCGGCTGCGGGTCGCTTGTCTTCCGTTCCAAAAATGGCATGTTCCACCCCCAGGGCACGCAGACGTACACGCAGCGGCGCCGAGTCTCGGCCTGTAATCACCGCCGGGACGATGCCCGCCTTTTGCAGGAGCTTGAGGCCATGACCGTCCAGGGTGTTGAAGCGTTTGAGCGTTTCGCCCGTTTCGCTGAAAAACAAACCTCCGTCGGTCAGTACGCCATCGACGTCGAAGAAGGCCACGCGCACATCCTGGGCTGCCAGCAGCAGTTCTGGGGGAAATTGCAGTACGGGCAAGCTCATATCACCTTCGCGCGCATCAAATCGCCAATGTGCACGATGCCCTGGAGCCTGCTGTCTGCGTCGACCACCAGCACACTGGTGATGCCATGGGTTTCCATCAACTCGGCGGCATCCACCGCCAAGGCGTCAGGGGCAATGCTGCGCGGGCCGGGGTGCATGACCTGCTGCGCGTTGGCGCTGCGCAGGTCGGCGCCAGCCTCGATGCGGCGGCGCAAATCCCCGTCGGTGAAGATACCCAGCACCAAACCCTGCGCATCGACCACCGCCGACGCGCCCAGGCCCTTGGCGCTCATCTCGCGCATCAACACGCCAAAAGTGGCCTCGGGCGGCACCTGCGGCACCTGGACACCGGTGCGCATCACATCGCTGACATGGGTGAGCAACTTGCGGCCCAGCGCACCACCAGGGTGAGAACGGGCGAAATCCTCGGCACGAAAACCGCGGGCATCCAGCAGCGCCACGGCCAGTGCGTCGCCCAGGGCCAGTTGCGCCGTGGTGCTGGTCGTGGGTGCCAGGTTGAGGGGACAGGCCTCGCGCTCGACACTGCAGTCGAGCACCTGGTCCGCATGCTGCGCCAGCGAGGATTGCAGGTTGCCGGTGATGGCAATCAGGGGCACACCCAGACGGTGCAGCACGGGCAGGATGGCGGTGAGTTCAGCACTCTCGCCGCTGTTGGAGATGGCCAACACAAGGTCTTGCGCCGTGACCATGCCCAGATCGCCGTGGCTGGCTTCGGCCGGATGCACGAACAAAGCCGGCGTACCAGTCGAGGCCAGTGTGGCAGCAATCTTGCGCCCGACATGGCCGCTTTTGCCCATGCCCATGACGACGACACGGCCCTGGAGTTGCAACATGGTTTGCACGGCCTGCGCAAAACGGTGGTCCACCCGCTGGCCCAAGGCATGCAAGGCGGCCGCCTCGATATCAAAGGTTTCCCGGGCCAGGCGCAAGGCTTGGTCGGCATCAAAAGGGCGGGAGGCGCCGGTGGCAGCTAGCATGGGCCTGATTCTATCGGTCGGCGCCGAAAAACCTCGGATAGCATCGGCACATGTCTTCTCTTGCCCTGACCTTGCTGTACCTGCTGGCCGCAGTACTGGGCGTGGTCGTCTGCCGCAGCCTCAAGCTGCCTCCGATGCTGGGCTACCTGGCAGCAGGCGTACTCATAGGGCCCAATGCCCTGGCGCTGGCCCAAAACTCCGAAAGCGTGCGCCACCTGGGTGAATTTGGCGTGGTTTTTTTGATGTTCGCTATTGGCCTGGAATTCAGCCTGCCCAAACTGCGCGCGATGCGGCGGCAAGTTTTTGGCCTGGGCCTGATGCAGGTGGTGCTCACCATGGGAGTGGCCTTTGGCGGCACGCTGGCCCTCGCGACCCTGCTGGGCGGCGTGTGGGACGTGGGCTGGCAGACGGCTCTGGCCTTGTCAGGCACGATGGCCATGAGTAGCACTGCGATCGTGGTAAAGCTCCTGGCCGAGCGCGCCGAGATCGAGAGCGACCACGGGCGGCAGATCATGGGCATTTTGCTGTTCCAGGACCTGGCCGTGGTGCCGCTGCTCGTACTGATCCCTGCGCTGGGGTCGTCTCCTGACCAACTGCTGGTAGCCCTGGGGCTCGCGCTAGTCAAGGCGACTGTGCTGGTCGGCCTGCTACTGACCGGCGGGCAAAAGTTGATGCGCTGGTGGCTCACCCTGGTGGCGCGGCGCAAAAGCGATGAACTGTTCATGCTCAACCTGCTCCTCATCACCCTGGGCCTGGCCTGGCTGACCGAGATGGCGGGGCTGAGCCTGGCGTTGGGCGCCTTCATCGCCGGGGTACTGGTGTCTGAAACCGAATACCGCCACCAGGTGGGCACCGACATCCGACCGTTCCACGACGTCCTCCTGGGGCTGTTCTTCATCACCATCGGCATGCTGCTGGACTGGCATATCCTGCTGGAACAGTGGGCACTGGTGCTGGGCCTGCTGGTGGTGCCCTTGCTGCTCAAGCTGGGCATCATTTTGGTGCTGGCACGTGGCATGGGTGCGACCACCGGCGTGGCCCTGCGTACCGGGCTGTACCTTGCGCAGGCGGGCGAGTTCGGCTTTGTGCTGCTCTCGCTCACGCAGCAAAACGGCCTGATCCGCCCGGCGCTGATGAACCCCATCCTGGCGGCCATGGTGCTGTCGATGCTGGCTACGCCCTTTCTCATCATGTACAGCAACCGCATCGTGATGAAGCTGGTGGCCAGCGACTGGCTGCAGCAGTCCCTCCAAATGACCACGATAGCCCGCAAGTCCATCGACACCAGCAGCCACGTCATCATTTGCGGTTTTGGCCGTTGCGGCCAGAATCTGGCCCGCATGCTGGAGCAGGAAGGCATTGCCTACATGGCGCTGGATCTGGACCCGGACCGGGTGCGCCAGGCTGCAGCTGCGGGACACTCGGTCGTGTATGGCGACGCTTCGCGCCTACAGGCGCTGATGGCCGCAGGCCTGGTGCGCGCCAGCGCCGTGGCGATTACTTACCTCGACATCCAGTCATCTCTGAAGGTGCTAGCCAACACCCGCGCCCACGCACCCCAGGTTCCCGTGGTGGTGCGCACCCAGGATGACATGCATCTGGACAAGCTACGCACGGCGGGCGCAACCGAGGTGGTGCCCGAAGCCATTGAGGGTTCGCTGATGCTGGCCAGCCATGCGCTGGCGCTGGTGGGCGTGCCCATGCGCCGCGTGCTCCGTCTGGTGCAGGACCAGCGCGATGCGCGCTACAACCTGCTGCGCGGGTACTTTCATGGTGCAGACGACGACACGGTGGCCGAGCGCGACCAAGAGCGCATGGCCACCATTACCCTGCCGCCCGGCGCACAAACGCTGGGCAAGCCCCTGGGCGACCTGGCCTTGCACGCCATGGGCGTGAGTGTGGTGAATTTGCGCCACGGCAACGGGCGAATGTCTGCCGTCCAAGATGACACCGTGCTCGCCGAAGGCGACACGCTGGTACTGTCCGGACACCCTACCGCGCTGGCCCTGGCCGAAGACCGGCTATTGCGGGGCTGATTCCATTTCCAAATCATTTGTGACGCGAAGACGAGCCGCAGACCTTGCTGTAGCAAGGCAAGGTGAAGTCGACAATGTCACGGATGATTTAGAAATGGAATGACAGGGCGACGGCAAGGCCGTCAGCCTTGCACCATGTCCTGCGCCGGCCCCGGTCGGCCGAACAGATAGCCCTGGAAGCGCTGGCAGCCGTTACGCAGCAAAAACTTGCGCTGGCCCTGGGCCTCCACGCCTTCCGCCACGACCTCCAGCCCCAGGCTGTGCGCCAGCGCAATGACCGTGCAAGCAATGGCCGCATCGTTGGGATCGGTGAGTACATCGCGGATGAAACCTTGGTCGATCTTGATCTGATCCAGCGGCAGACGTTTGAGGTAGCTGAGGGACGAATACCCGGTTCCAAAATCGTCCAGCGAGAACCCCACACCTTGGTTGCGCAGCAGTGCCATCTTGGCGATGCTGTCTTCCACATCGTTCAGCAACAGGCTTTCCGTTAGCTCCAGCTTGAGCAGGCCCGGGTCAGCGCCTGTCTGCCTCAGGATGCCCAACACCTGCTGGGCGTAATCACGATGGCGAAACTCGCGTGCACTCACATTCACCGATACGCTCCATTGGCTGGTAGCGGGGCGGGTACTCCAGTGCACCAGTTGTTCGCAGGCCGACTGCAGCACTTGGCGCCCGAGGGGCAGGATCAGCCCCGTGCTTTCTGCCAGCGCGATGAACTCGCCGGGATACACCATGCCGCGCTGTGGATGCACCCAGCGCACCAGTGCCTCGGCGCCCAGCACCCTGCCGTGCGCATCCACGAGAGGCTGGTAATGCAACAGGAATTCGCCACGCTGCAGGCCTTGGCGCACGTCCGCTTCCAGAGCCGAGCGCGCCGCAGCCGACGACTGCATGGCCGGATCAAAAAAGCACATCGTGTTGCGCCCCTGCGCCTTGGCTTGGTACATGGCCAGGTCGGCGCGCTGGAGCAGTTCCTGCACAGCCTGCTGCGTGCTGTGGAACATGGCGATGCCGATGCTGGGCGTGCTGTGCATCTCGCCCCCCTGGAGGTCATAGGACTGGTTGAGTGACAGCAGAATTTTTTGTGCCACGGTCTCCGCCTCGGCTGCGGCATCCGTCTCCTTGCCATGCAGGCCCTGCAGCACCACGACAAATTCATCCCCCCCCAGCCGGGCCACGGTGTCCGTGGCACGCACGCAGCGGGCCAGGCGCTCGCCGGCCTGCGCGAGCAGTCGGTCACCCCATTCGTGGCCCAGGGTGTCATTGACGCGCTTGAAGTTATCCAAATCTAGAAACAGGAGCGCGCCGTGGGATGCATTGCGTTCACAGGCAGCGGCAGCACGTTCCAGGCGTTCGAGCAGCAAACGCCGGTTGGGCAGACCGGTCAATTCATCGTAGAACGCCAGCCGCTCAATTTCTGCCTCGGTACGTTTGCGGTCGGTGATGTCACGGGCAAGGCCCCGGTACCCCACAAAACGCCCTTCGCCGTCAAAAATGGGCTCTCCGCTGATCGATACCCACACAAACTCACCGCCCACCCCGGGGCGCTGCATCTCGAAGTCATGAAACACCTCCCTCGCCTCTAGCTGGGCGCGGTGAATGTTCCACTGCGCTTCGCTAACGTGGGCATGGGGAAGCTCCCAGCGCGCCAGGCCCAGGTGCTTCTGGTCGGGCATGCCACCTTGCGTTCGCCCTTCGAGCCGGACGAAGCGCAATTCGGCATCCTGTTCCCAATACCAGTCCGAAGATAGCTGGGTCAGACTGCGCCAGCGCGCCTCGCTCTGGCGCATGGCCTCCTGGGCGGCCATGTAATCCGTCACGTCGGTGAAAGTGCGCACCCAGCCACCGTCGGGCAGCATGCGGGTGCGCACTTCCATATAGCGGCCCGCCATGGTGCGCCGTACATACATCTCCCGCGACCCGCGATAGGCGTCGCCTGGCACCTCCGAGGCAGGACCAAAGGGTTGTTGCACCGCAGCCAGGCTATCGATCTCTGTATATCCGTCCAGAAAATCGCCCCGCTCCAGTTGCAGGCGTGCGAGGTCTTCGAAGCGCGGCTTTCCTTCGAGCAGTGCTGCGGGCAGGTCGAGCAGCTCCAGGTAGCGCTGATTGTGGATGCATATGCGGCCCTCCCGATCCACGTGACAGACACCCTGCGCCACACTCGCCAGGGTGAGCTCCAGCAGTTGCGTCTTTTCTGCCAGCGCCGCGCTGGCTTGCGCCAGACGCGCCTCGACGTCCTTGCGGGCCCTGTCGGCGCGTCGGGCCATTTCGAGTTGACCCACGCTGCTGAGCAATGGCTGCAGGAAATCGATGTCGTGGCTGGAATAGCCCCCAATCCGGTTGGCCACGCCCACCATGGCAACCAGTTGGCCCGCTGCATGGATAGGCAACCCCATGAAGGCCGTCAACGGTGGGTGCCCATCGGGCAGGCCGCCAGAGCGGGGATCGGTGTGCGGCTGGTTGCTGATCAGTGGCTCGCCGCTGAGCATGGCCACCCCAATGAGCGAATGTGGATTGTCAAACACCATGCCCTGCTCGGCCACTTGGGCACAGCGTTGGCGGGAAACATCGTCCCAGCTGATGTCGCTGATGGCATGCACCCGCAGGCACGGCGTTCCGCCCGGCCGGTATTCGACCTGGCCCACCATGCCAAAGCCACTGTCGGTCAGCGCCAGCACTTCCTGCAGCAACACCTCGAAAGTCGTTTTGGGCGGGGCGCTGGCAATGAACAGCTCCTGTGCTCGTGCAATCGCCTGCAGGAGCCGGTGCTGGCGTGCCTGCAGCACTTGCCCGGCCTGCAGCGCACTGCGAGAGTCGCCACGCGCCAAGACTTCGTCCATCTGGGCCGACAGGGTCAACAGGTATTGCTGGGCAGCATCCTGCACCACGAAGTCAGCAAACCCATGGCGCAAGGCCAGTGCCGCATGCGCCTCCTCGCCCTCAGGGATGAGGATCAGGGCGGGCAGATTTTGCAAGGCAGGTAGAACGTCGTAGGCCGAGCCATCGGCCAGACACCGCGCCACGAGCACCAAGTCAACACCATCGGACAGAAGCCGGGTCCGGGCTTGCTCCACCGTCGTGGCCCGAACCAAATGCCATTGACGCCAAGGGATTTCCAATGCCAGGGCCATGGCCTGGGCGCGGGCATCATTGCCTTCAATCAGCAGAACTGTGACGGGCATGGTCTGCATTCAAGCGCGGTAAGTACAGTCTGGCTGTATCGCCCTGAGGAAGAGAGTGGCTTGATTATGCGAGTCCTCTCTCGTTCATGCACGATTTTTAACAATTGCACGATGCGCTGAGAGACGGGCGACAGGCTCCCAGGGCAGAACCGGGGTGATTACACTTGACCTGTGGCGCAGCGCCCGTTCTTTGCCGGGGCAGTTCCAACAGCCTCCCTACAGGATCTCCATGCAAGCTCTCAGCGTCAACGACTATCTTCGCCAGCACATTCGCACCGTCTCCGACTGGCCCGCCCCGGGTGTGCAGTTCCGCGACATCACGCCTTTGCTGCAAGACCCCAAGGTATTCCGGGTGTTGATCGACGCCTTCGTGCACCGCTACATGGACAAGGGGCTGCGTCCCGACGTGGTGGCCGGCCTGGATGCGCGGGGCTTCATCCTGGGCGCCGTGGTGGCCTATGAGCTCAACGTCGGTTTCATACCGATCCGCAAAAATGGCAAGCTTCCCTTCACCACGGTGGCCGAAACCTACGAACTCGAATATGGCAGCGCGACCGTCGAACTGCACACCGATGCGGTGCGAGCAGGCGACCGCGTGCTGCTCATTGACGATTTGATCGCCACCGGCGGCACCATGATGGCAGGAAAAAAGCTGCTGGAAAAACTGGGCGCCAAGGTGATGGAAGGCGCGGCCATTGTCGATCTGCCCGAACTGGGCGGCTCCTCACGCCTGCGTGACAGCGGTTTGCCGCTGTTCACGCTGGTCGATTTTGCGGGCCACTGAGACGCGCTGCGCGCGATCACTCAAAGATCGCCGTACTGGGTCCCACTGAGATCCTGCGGACGCGAATCACTCTCCGGCATTTCGGTATCAGCAAAATCGTTGTGCAACAAGGGCGATGAACGCATGGGGCCTGAGCGCACCGGTACGCCTGGAGACGATGTTGCCGTAGGCCGTCCAGCTGAGGCCAATGCCTGCTTGAACGCAGCCACTTCGTCGGCTTCGATCGGATCAAAGCGCGCCGCCGCAGCACCGCGTGGTGCCAGTGCCGTCGGGGCAGGGGCGACGGGCGCTGCGGCACGCACTGGCGCTGCAGCGGACGCTACCTTGGCCGCTACCGGGGTACGGGCAGCCCCGCCCAGAGGCCGGGGCTGCGCCCCTGAAGCCACGGCGGGATTTCGGGCCGGGACGACGCCCTGCAAGGGAACGCCCACTGCAACATGGTCGTTCAGCCGCCAATACACCGCGTTGACCGAGATGTCGTAGCGCGTCTTGGCCGTCTGGGCAATCAACGCCTCGATCTCGCTCAGGCGCGCGGTGTCGCCGCCGTATTCGCTTGCCAAGTCCATCATCACCAGAAACTGGCGACCCCGTTGGTCCAGCGAAAGCACCTTGAATTTGTAGCTGGCCGAGAGGACGGCGGCGCGCACCATGGCGTCGCGCACCACGGCGTACAACAGTTCACGCCGTTCCATGCGTTCGTTCTTGCGGTTGGCGGCATGTTCGGCCGGTGCGGCCTGCGCCACAAGCTTGCCGTCACGCCCGGGCGTCATCGGCACCGTGGCATCGGCATTGAGCAGACCCGATGGCTCAGCCATGCGGGACTGGGCCGATGCGGGCTTGCGCGTGAACCAACTGAACAAGGACATGATTTTCTTTCTTCGATAAGCGCGGGAACTCAGCAAAAGAGTGTAACTTGCCCCCTTGCCTATGTGAGCCTGCTTCCGTACCCGGCTTGCTAGGTCACCCCTTGGTGTCAGGTTGCAGCAACGCGGCGGCGGCGGTTCGCCAGACGCTTGGCCATCACCCCACCCACGGCCATCGCCACACTCAGGGCGATGGCAGGCTGGCGGTTGCTCAGTTCGGTAAACCGCAAAGCCGTCAGCGCCCACAGCTTGCAGGCTGTGGCGGCCTGAACGGTGGCGCTGCGCGGACGGAGCGAGAAAAAGGCCCCCTCGCCCACAACCGAACCGGCGGGCACGATAGCCATGCGTACGCGGGATTTTTCATCTTCGAAGTGCACGCTCAGGCTGCCACTTTCGACCAGATAGAGGGTGCGATCTGCAGCGCCCTGGTTGAACAGGAGCTGTCCTGCCGCCAAGCTGTAGGGCTGCAGGTAGGACGACAAGGCGTCCCATTGTTCGGTGTTGAGGGGATTGGTCAGACTGTCTTCAGCACTGGCCTGCGCAATGGCATTGACCAATCCTTGCAGATCCAGTCGGGTCGGGGTAGGGATAGCGGCATTCATGATCCTGATGAAGCTATCCGTATTGACTCCCGCGCACAAGCATTGTTTACCCCTGCTTACACATTCAGCAGCGGGCGCCAGCGCCCTATTTGCCGATGCAAAAACTGGAGAAGATGACCCCAAGTAAGTCGTCGGACGAAAACTCGCCGGTAATCTCGCTCAACGCGTTTTGTGCCAGGCGCAACTCCTCGGCCAGCAGGTCCAGCGCAGGGCCTGGGGAGTCCAGTTGTTGTGCAGCCGCTTTAAGGTGGGCCTGTACGACCTGCAGTGCGTGCACGTGGCGCGCGCGGGCGATATACACCCCCTCGGCCGACGATTGCCATCCCGCCACAGCCAGCAGGGCCTGGCGCAAGTCCTCCAAGCCAGCGCCGGTGCGCGCAGAC
>JAUYGP010000241.1 GCA_030690515.1 Giesbergeria sp. | reverse complement strand
AGTTGGTCGTAGCAGGTGCCGCAACTCACCACCACTGTTTTGATGTCCAGGTAGTTGAGCGTGTTGGCCACGCGATGGAAGAGCACACGGTTGTCCGTGATCATCTTCTCGGCCTTGTCCAGCATGCCGCTGCCGCGCTGCGGGTAGCCGCAGCACAGGTAGCCCGGGGGCAGCACGGTTTGCACGCCCGCATGCCACAGCATGGCCTGCGTGGCCAGGCCCACCTGGCTGAACAAACGCTCGGAGCCGCAACCGGGGAAGTAAAACACCGCCTCGGTGTCCGCCGTGGTGGCAGCCGGGTCGCGGATGATGGGGACGTAGTCCTTGTTCTCGATGTCGAGCAGCGCGCGCGCGGTTTTTTTCGGCAGCCCGCCGGGCAGCTTCTTGTTGATGAAGTGGATCACCTGCTCCTTGACCGGCGCAGGGCCCACGGTGGCGGGCGGGCGGGTGGTTTGTCGGCGCGAGACGCTGCGCAGCAGGTCGACGGCGATCCGCTGCGCCTTGAAACCCACCCCCACCATGGCCGCACGCAGCAGCTTGATGGTTTCGGGGTTGGTGGCGTTGAGCATGGCCATGGCCAGCTTGTTGCCGGGACGCCAGCTCTTTTTACCCATCTTGCGCAGCAGGTTGCGCATGTTCATGGTGACATCGCCAAAGTCGATCTTCACCGGGCAGGGGTTGTAGCACTTGTGGCACACAGTGCAGTGGTCGGAGACGTCTTCAAACTCCTGCCAGTGCTTGATCGAGACGCCGCGGCGCGTCTGTTCCTCGTACAAAAAGGCCTCGACCAGCAGCGAGGTGGCCAGAATTTTGTTGCGGGGTGAATACAGCAGGTTCGCGCGCGGCACATGGGTGGCGCACACGGGCTTGCACTTGCCGCAGCGCAAGCAGTCCTTCACGCTGTCGGCAATGGCGCCAATATCGCTCTGCTGCATGATGAGCGACTCATGCCCCATCAGGCCGAAGCTGGGCGTGTAGGCATTGGTCAGGTCTGCATGCAACAGTTCTGAATTTAGGGTGTTTTTGGCCCCTAGCGCTTGTGGAGCAAGCGCTACATGCTCTCTATTTCGGAGCAATTTGCCTTTGTTGAAGTGGCCCTGCGGGTCCACGCGCTGCTTGTATTGCGCAAAGGGGCGCAGTTCTTCGTCGGTCAAATACTCGAGCTTGGTGATACCGATGCCGTGTTCGCCCGAGATCACGCCGTCCAGGCTGCGCGCCAGCACCATGATGCGGCCCACCGCCTCGTGCGCGGTCTGCAGCATCTCGTAATCGTCGCTGTTGACCGGAATGTTGGTGTGCACATTGCCATCGCCCGCGTGCATGTGCAGAGCCACCCACACGCGGCCCTTGAGCACGCGCTGGTGGATGGCGTTGCACTCCAGCAGCAGCGGCGCAAAGGCCTCACCCGAGAAGATGTCCTGCAGCGGCGCACGGATTTGCGCCTTCCAGCTGGCGCGCAGGCTGTGGTCCTGCAGCTGAGGGAACAGCGTTTGCACGCCTTGCAGCCAACCGGCCCACAGTTGCCGCGCCTGCTCCACCACGGCCAAGGCCTGGACCACGCGCTCTTCCAGCATTTCGGGCGACGCGGTATCGGCGTCGCCCGCGCCCTGCGGGCCCAGTGGCAGGTTGCCACGGCGCAGAAAAGCGTCGAGCTCAGCGCACAGGCGCAGTTTGTTACGCAGGCTCAGCTCGATGTTGATGCGCTCAATGCCGTCGGTGTACTCGGCCATGCGCGGCAGCGGGATGACCACGTCCTCGTTGATCTTGAAGGCGTTGGTGTGGCGCGAAATGGCGGCTGTGCGCTTGCGGTCCAGCCAGAACTTCTTGCGCGCCTCGGGGCTAATGGCAACAAAGCCCTCGCCGCTGCGCGAGTTGGCGATGCGCACCACCTCGCTGGTGGCACGCGCCACCGCATCGGCATCGTCACCGGCAATGTCCCCCACCAGCACCATCTTGGGCAGGCCGCCACGCTTGGACTTGGTGGCATAGCCCACGGCTTTCAGGTAGCGGTCGTCCAGATGCTCCAGGCCGGCCAGCAACACGCCGCTGCGCGCTGCTTCCGCAAACATGAAATCTTTGATCTCAACGATGCTGGGCACGGCGTCGCGGGCGTGGCCAAAGAACTCCAGGCACACGGTGCGGGTGTGCTCGGGCATGCGGTGCACCACCCAGCGGGCGCTGGTAATCAGCCCGTCGCAGCCTTCTTTCTGGATACCGGGCAGGCCCGAGAGAAACTTGTCCGTCACGTCCTTGCCCAGGCCTTCCTTACGGAAAGACCGGCCCGCAATGTCGAGCCGCTCGGTACGGATGGGCGTTTTACCGTCGGCCTCAAAGTACTTCAGTTCGAAGCTGGCGGTTTCGGCGTCGTGGATCTTGCCCAGGTTGTGCTGCAGGCGCGTGACCTCCAGCCACTGCGCATCGGGCGTGACCATGCGCCAGCTGGCCAGGTTGTCGAGCGCTGTACCCCACAGCACGGCCTTTTTACCGCCCGCGTTCATGGCGATGTTGCCGCCAATGCACGAAGCCTCGGCGCTGGTCGGGTCCACCGCAAACACATAGCCGCCGCGCTCGGCGGCATCGGCCACGCGCTGGGTCACCACGCCGGCCTCGGTCCAGATGGTGGCCACCTCGCCGTCAAGGCCCGGCAGGCGCAGCATCTCCACCTCGGTCATGGCTTCGAGTTTTTCGGTGTTGATGACGGCGCTGCGGTCCGTCAGCGGAATGGCGCCGCCGGTATAGCCAGTCCCGCCGCCCCGCGCAATGATGGTCAGGCCGAGGTCAATACAGCCCTTGACCAGTCCGGCCATCTCGGCCTCGGTGTCGGGGGTGAGCACCACAAAGGGGTACTCGACGCGCCAGTCGGTGGCGTCAGTGACGTGGCTCACGCGCGAGAGGCCGTCAAACTTGATGTTGTCACCCGCCGTCAGGCGCCCCAGCGTGCGGCGCACCTTGCGGCGCAGGTCGGCCACATCCTGAAAAGAGGCGTCAAAACGCTGCACCGCCGCAGCGGCGGCCTGCAGCAGATCGCCCACCAGGGCATCGCGCGCAGCGTCGCTATCGGGTGTGCGGCGCTTTTGCACCTCGCCCAGGCGGTGCTCCAGGGCCTGCACGAGCTGGCGGCGGCGCTGGGGGTTGTCGAGCAGGTCATCCTGCAGGTAGGGGTTGCGCTGCACCACCCAGATGTCGCCCAGCACCTCGTACAGCATGCGCGCCGAGCGGCCCGTCTGGCGCTCTTGGCGCAGTTGCTGCAAGGTGCCCCAGGCCTTCTCTCCCAGCAGCCGGATGACGATCTCGCGGTCCGAGAAGCTTGTGTAGTTGTAGGGGATTTCGCGCAATCGCACGGGCTCGGGGGCCTGCGCCATAAGGGCGGCCAACGCGGTGGGAGCATTCATTCGGTAAAACCTGGGGTAAGGGCGCGCGCCCGGTGGCCTGGGAAACTCGGGGCTGCGTATTTTAAGGGGCCCCAACGGAAAACGCCCTTGCACGGCCTGCAGGCCAGCACAAGGGCGCCAGAACAAGGAAATACCTAGAACAGCACGCGGCAGCGCAGCGTATGCGGTACCTGCTGGAGCTTCTGCAGCGCCAGCTCGGAGGACGCGGCATCGATGTCGATCACCACGTAGCCAATGGCCTCGTTGGTCTGCAGCGACTGGGCGGCCACGTTGATCTGGTTGTCGGAGAACACGCGGTTGATCTCGGCCATCACCCCTGGCACGTTACGGTGCACATGCAGGATGCGGTGCGTGCCGCGCTGCGCGGGCAAAGCCACTTCGGGAAAGTTGACCGAGGAGGTGGTGGTGCCGTTGTCGCTGTACTTGACGAGTTTTTCCGCCACTTCCAACCCGATGTTGGCCTGCGCCTCCAGGGTGGAGCCACCGATGTGCGGCGTGAGGATGACGTTGTCCAGGCCGCGCAGCGGGGAGATGAATTCGTCTTTGTTGCTGCGCGGCTCGACCGGGAACACGTCCACGGCGGCGCCCAGCAGTTTGCCGTCTCTCAACGCCTGCGCCAACGGCTCAATCTCGACGACGGTGCCGCGCGAGGCGTTGATGAGGATGGCGCCGGGTTTCATCGCCGCGATTTCGGCTGCGCCCATCATCCACTGGGTGGAGGGCAGCTCGGGCACGTGCAAGGTCACGATGTCGCTGGTCGCCAGCAACTCGGGCAGACCGACCGCCTGGCGTGCATTGCCCAGGGGCAGCTTGGCCACCACGTCATGGAACTGCACCTGCATACCGAGCGCCTCGGCCAGCACGGACAACTGCGAGCCAATCGCGCCGTAGCCCACGATGCCCAGGGTCTTGCCACGCACCTCAAAAGCGTTGTCGGCCGACTTGAGCCAGCCGCCCCGGTGCGCCACGGCGTTCTTCTCCGGCACGCCGCGCAGCAGCAAAATGGCTTCGGCCAGCACAAGTTCGGCCACCGAGCGGGTGTTGGAGTAAGGCGCATTGAACACCGCAATGCCCCGCTCACGCGCAGCCTTCAGGTCGACCTGGTTGGTGCCAATGCAGAAACACCCGATAGCGACCAGCTTGTGCGCATGCGCCAGCACCTCGGCCGTCAGTTGCGTGCGCGAGCGGATGCCGATGAAATGCACGTCCGCGATGCGCTCAATGAGTTCTTCCTGCGGCAAGGCGCCGGATACGGACTCGATCTGGCTGTAGCCCGCATTGCGCAGCACCTGCAGTGTGGAGGGATGCAGGCCTTCGAGCAGAAGAAACCTGATTTTGCTTTTGTCCAGCGATGTGGGGCCCATGTCGATCCTGATGCGATGCGAGACGGGCCTGCTGCGAGAGCGGCCCGGCTCTGGTAAATGTGCGAAATGATCCTAGCATGGTGCAGCGCA
>JAUYGP010000238.1 GCA_030690515.1 Giesbergeria sp. | reverse complement strand
ACGCGGGAGGCTGAGGTCTGAATCTGCATACAGCAGATCGCCCTGCATCAGCAGGGCGAGCTGCTTCAGGGCCGCCTCGCAATCGACGTTGTTCAAGGTGGTACTGGCATAGCTGGCTTGCACGGTTTGCCGCACCTCTTCTGGCAGCGCTGGCCGCAACTCCAGGGTGATCTGCACCAGAAGGAACGCAATGCCAATGGACGAGGCATACAGTGCAAAAAACAGTTTTCCCGGCAGCATGGTGTGGAACTGCCCCAGTAAGGCTACCCCGACGGCGATCATGAACACGCCCCCTAGTAAACCCATCTCTACCCGGTAGCCTGCCCGCTGCGCACGAAGTCGGTAGAGGCTGCGCGCCAGCCACACCAGGTAGACCGCACCCAGCAAGAAGGCCAGCGGCAGTGCCAGGCGCCACGGCAGCCACGCCGCCATGAACACGGGCAACGCGTGCCACCACCTCGCCGGGTGGAGTTCCGCGCTCGTTTTCGGAATCAACAAGGGCTGGCTAAACAAGAAGAAGGCGGGAGCCACTGAGAACAGCAGGACGCTGTACAGCCGGGTGTGCACCCCGTCGCCATCCCACTGCAGCCAGGCAAAGTGCAACATCTGCAGCACGCCCAGTGCAAAGAGCAGCAGCCACCCCATAGCTTTTGAAAAACGCTGTTCCTGGTACCGACCTGCACGGAAGTGGGTGAGCGCCAGAAACAAGGCGCTAAAAACCGAATAGCCAATCAGCAGGAGTGCAAGCGAAATCACAGCAAGGGTGGGTCAGAAGAGCACAAACCCGACGCCTCCATGGAGCCGGACAAGGTCGGATTCTGTCACCACATCACGGGTGCTTCAGCTTGCACCCCTTCATCAAGCCTTCAATCCTTGAAGCTGGGCGCCTGCTTGGTCATGTTGGCCATCATCGCTGCGGTAAGGTCTTCGCTCATCAGCATGGCTGCATTCCAGGTGGCGATGTAGTTCAGGCTGTCGGCCACCGAGTGGTCGCGGGCATAGGTGATCATTTCCTTGGTGCCACGAATTGACAGGGGCGACTTGGCGGCAATGGTGGCCGCAATCTCCTGCACACCCGCATACAGGGCGTCCCGCGAGTCAAACACGCGGTTGACCAGGCCCATTTCTTTCGCTTCAGCCGCGTCGAACTTGCGGCCCGTGTAGGCCAACTCACGCGCAATACCCTCGCCCACCAGCTTGGGCAGGCGCTGCAATGTTCCTACGTCGGCCGTCATGCCGATATCGATTTCCTTGATGGTGAAATAGGCGTCGCTGCTCGCATAGCGCATATCGGCACAGGTGATGAGGTCGATACCGCCGCCCACACAAGCACCATGGATGGCGGCCAGCACGGGCTTGCGGCAGCGCTCCAGGCTGGTGAGCGTGTCCTGCATGTCGAGAATGACGCGGCGCAGCGCCTCGCGCGTGCGGCCATCGCAGTCGTTCTTGATCTGCGGGCCCAGGCCCATCATCATTTGCAGGTCGATACCGGCGGTAAAGAGTTTGCCTTCGCCCTGCAGCACGGCCACGCGGGCCTCGGGCGTAGCGTCCACCCACTGGAAAGCCTGGCGGATTTCTTGCCACATAGCGGCGTTCATGGCGTTGGCCTTGTCCGGGCGGTTCAGGCGCACGGTGGCGATGTGGTTTTCCAGCGAGACAGTCAGAGTTTCAAATTGCATGGAGGGCTCCAATTTTCAAGTGTTTTTGGCCTATAGCGCTTATGCATCGGGCGCTAGCAGCTATCAATTCAGTAGTATCTCCGTTACGCCTTGGCGCCCTACATGGCCGCCAGATACGGCGCCAGGCGCTTGGCCATTTCGTCGCCCAGGGCTTGCAGGCCGCTCATGGGGCGCACCATGACTTCAAAGTCCACAATTTTCCCCTCGTCGTCGAACTGGATCATGTCGATACCCTTGAGCTCCTTGCCGTGCACCTTGGCACTGAACTCCAACACCACGCTCTTGCCGTCGGCACTGACCATTTCGCGGTGGTACACGAAGTCTTCGAACACCTTCGCCACGGTACCCAGGATGAGCTGCACCGCTTGCGCGCTCGGGTACGGGGTGTGCGCCATCGGTGAGCGGAACACCGCCTTGGGGTGCAGGATAGAGGCCAGTTCAGCCTGGTTGCCGTGGGGCACCATCTCGTGCCATTTCGCCAGGCTCTCGGCCACACTGGGCTGCAGCATCTGGGCGAAGCCCTTGGCCTGAGGAATTTCTTCCTTCTTCGCGGAGGTGTCCAGGCGCAACGCCAGTTCGGTGCCCTGTTTAATGGCGCGCTTGGCGTCCAGCTCCACCGCCTTGTCGGCGCCGCCAATCAGGTGCACGGTGCAGCCCGCCGCTTCCAGCTCGGCCTGCAGGGCGCGCTGCGGGTCTTGGCCGGCGCAGAGGATGACGTTGTCCACCGGCAGCACGCTGTCTTTGCCGTCCACGGTGATGTGCAGTCCGGCATCGTCCACCTTGCGGTACTGCACGCCGGGGATCATCTCCACTTGGCGATTCTTGAGCGAGGTGCGGTGGATCCAGCCCGTGGTCTTGCCCAGGCCCTCGCCCACCTTGCTTGTTTTGCGCTGCAGCAGATAAATTTTGCGTGGAATTTCGCCCAAGCGCGCCGCCTGCAGGCCGCCACGGTTCGCACCCGTGGTGTCCACACCCCATTCGGCAAAGAATTGGGCCTTGTCAAGGCTGGGGCTCACGCCCTCGTGCAGCAGGTATTCGGAGACGTCAAAACCAATGCCACCGGCGCCAATCACTGCCACCGACTTGCCCACGGGCGTCTTGTCGCGCAGCACGTCAAGAGAGCTCAGCACCTTGGGGTGGTTGATGCCCTCGATCTCAGGCGTGCGCGGCACAATGCCCGTCGCCAGCACCACCTGCTTGAAGTCGCCTGCCACCAGCTCTTGCGCAGTCACCTTGCGGCCCAGTTGCAGCGTCACGCCGGTCAGCTCGATCTGCTTGCCGAAGTAGCGCAGGGTCTCGTAGAACTCTTCCTTGCCCGGTACCTGCTTGGCCACGTTGAACTGGCCACCGATTTCCGATGCCGCATCGAACAGCGTCACATCCAGGCCCCGGCGGGCCGCTTCGGTGGCAAACGCCAGGCCTGCGGGGCCTGCGCCCACAACGGCGACACGCTCTTTTCTAGTGAGTGGCTGCATCACCAGAATCGTCTCGTGACAGGCACGGGGGTTCACCAGGCAGGATGTGATCTTGCCCGCGAAGGTGTGGTCCAGGCAGGCCTGGTTGCAGCCGATGCAGGTGTTGATCTGGTCCGAGAGTCCCGCCGCCGCCTTGTTGACGAACTCCGGGTCGGCCAGGAAGGGGCGCGCCATGCTCACCATGTCGGCCATACCATCGGCCAGGATCTGCTCAGCCACCTCGGGCGTGTTGATGCGGTTGGTGGCCACCAGCGGAATGCCCACTTTGCCCTTGAGCTGCTGGGTCACCCAGGCAAAGGCGCCACGCGGCACCTTGGTGGCGATAGTCGGGATGCGCGCCTCGTGCCAGCCGATGCCGGTGTTGAGGATGGTGACACCGGCCTGCTCCAGCGCCTGCGCCAGTTCGATCACTTCTGCGGTCGTCGAGCCACC
>JAUYGP010000235.1 GCA_030690515.1 Giesbergeria sp. | reverse complement strand
CATTTGTGATGAATCTTAGAATCCGGCGCACGGTCTCTTAGCACATTCGTTGTTGCGGGGCATTGAAGTACCTCAACAAACAGCCCGGCCCACGCAGGCGGAAAGGAAACCCACCCATGGACAGCGCCATACTGAGTTTGCTGGGGGCCTTTCTGCTCTCGATCATGGGGTTGTTTGTCTTCATCTGGTCGATGCGCAAGGGCCTGCTGGTCGAGAACCCCCGGGCGGCATCGGTCATTTTTGCGCCGGGTGAGCTGGGCAAGGTCGACGACCCGGCCCTGCAAGGGGGCGCAACAGAGCACCTGCAGGGCGCTGCCGCCGGGCCAGGCGAGGGCGACCATGTTGCCGACCCGGACGCGTTGCGCCACCGCATCGAGGCCGACCACTCCACCGCGTTCCCGGTGTTCATGTTCATTGCGTTTGCCTGCTTCTGGCTGGTGCTCGGCTCCCTGGCGGGGCTGACCGCGTCGCTCAAGCTGCACATGCCCGACTGGATGGTGGGCGAGGCGTGGCAAACCTTTGGGCGCATCCGCACGGTGCACCTCACCGCCGTGCTGTATGGCTGGATCACCAATGCCGCGCTGGCCGTCATCATCTGGCTGCTGCCGCGCCTGCTGCGCACGCACCTGGTGGGCGCCATGTGGGTGATGCTGGGCGGTGCGCTCATCAATACCGGCATTGCCAGCGCCATTGGCGCCATCGGCTCGGGCTGGACGGACGGCATGGAATACCTGGAGATCCCGTGGCAGATCGGTCTCTTCATCGTCGCCGGGTTCGTCTGCATCATCGGCCCGGTGCTCTACACCTTGGTCAACCGCAAGGTCGAGTCGCTCTATGTCACGGTCTGGTACCACGTTGCGGCGCTGCTCTGGATTGCGCTGCTGTTCATCGTTGCCAAGCTGCCCGGCGTGCACACCGGCGTGCAGCAGGCCACCACCAACTGGTGGTACGGCCACAACGTGCTGGGCCTGTGGTTTACGCCGGTGAGTGTGGGGGCCATTTACTACTTCTTGCCCAAAATCATCGGACGGCCGGTGCGCTCGTACAACTTGTCCATCCTTGGGTTCTGGACGCTGGCTTTCTTTTACGGCCAGGTGGGCGGTCACCACCTGATCGGCGGGCCCATTCCGGGCTGGCTCAGCACGCTGTCCATCGTGCAAAGCATGATGATGATCATCCCCGTGGCGGCCTTCACCATCAACATGGCCGGCACGATGTGGGGGCGCATGCACCTGGCGCGCTATTCACCCACGCTGCGCTTCATGATGTTTGGCGGCTTCATGTACATGCTGTCGTCGCTGCAGGGTTCGCTGGAGGCGCTGCGCAGCGTGAACCAGGTGGCGCATTTCACGCACTTCACCGTGGCGCACGCCCACCTGGGCGCCTATGCCTTCGTCACCATGGTGCTGTTTGGTGCCATCTACTTCATGCTGCCGCGCGTGCTGTATTGGGAGTGGCCGTATCCGCGCCTGATCACGCTGCAGTTCTGGCTGGCGGTGGTCGGCATCAGCATCTACTTCGTGGGCTTGTCGATCGGGGGCTGGCTGCAGGGCCTGGCCATGCTCGATGCCTCGCGGCCGTTTATGGAGTCGGTGGCGCTCACCGTGCCTTACCTGCAGTGGCGCAGCGTGGGCGGCTCGCTGATGGTGCTGAGCCACCTCGTCTTTGTCGGCCATTTCCTGGCCATGGCGCTGCGCTTTGGCCCCACACGCACCGGCGCGGCCCTGTTCACGCCGCCTGCCAAGGGCCTGGAGTTCGCACATGGAGAATGAAGTCAAACTCGCCGCCGGTGCCATGGTGGCGCTGGCCGTGGCCACGGCCGCGCTGGTCGTCATGCCCTATATGCAGGTGCGCGACGTCACGCCGCCCGAAGGCCTCAAGCCCTACAGCAGCGCCGAGTTCCGCGGGCGGCAGGTGTACATCGCCAATGGCTGCGTGTACTGCCACACCCAGCAGCCCCGCGACCGCAACCTGGGGCCCGATGGCGAGCGCGGCTGGGGCCGGGCATCGGTGCCGGGCGACTACTTTTATGACAAGCCGCACCTGCTGGGCAGCATGCGTACCGGGCCGGACCTGTTCAACATCGGCGCACGCCAGCCCAGCAAAGACTGGCAACTGGGGCACCTGTACCAGCCCCGGGCTTACGTACCGGGATCGATCATGCCGTCGTACCCCTATCTGTTCGAGACCAAGGCGGTGGCGGAGCCGGGCGACGAGGTGGTCAAGCTCCCGCCCGGCCAGACCCCTGCCGGGCAGGTGGTGGTGGCACGGCCCGAGGCGCTGGATCTGGTGAAGTACCTGCAGGGCCTGAACCACACCTACCCGGTGCTGCCGCCCGCCGTGCAGGCGGCCCCGGCGGCGGTGGCACCCTCTGCAACGGCTGCACCACCCGCTTCCTGAACCCCGCGAGGCCCCCATGACCCAAGAGACTGACACCGCCACCGACATCGACCACCGGGCGCAGGAGCGCGAAAACGCCGAACCCGAGGAGCGCATCCGCCCCGTGCCCCTGGCCGCCGCTGCCATCACCCTGGCCATGGTGCTGTTTGGCGTGGTCTATATCTTCATCTCCGATCCCTTCGGCAACGCCAGCCTGGGTGACCGCCGCACGGTGGCCGACTTGTCCGGCCCGGCGCCTGCGGCGACGGGTGCTGCCGTGGACGGCAAGGCGGTGTTTGCCGCGCAGTGCGCTGCGTGCCACCAGGCCACGGGCAAGGGGCTGCCCGGCGTGTTCCCGCCGCTCGACGGATCGGAATGGGTGCAGGGCGACACGCGCATCCTGGCCAACATCCTGCTGCACGGCATCAACGGCGAGATCAGCGTGGCGGGCGCTACGTACAGCGGCGCCATGCCCGCCTTCCAGCAACTGGGCGACGCTGAGTTAGCGGCCGTGGCCAGCTACATCCGCAGCGCCTGGTCGAACAAGGCCGGGGCCCTGCCTGCCACGCTGTTCGAGCAGGAGCGCAAGGCCGGCAGCGCCCGCACCACGCCCTTTGAGGGCGGCGCGGCGCTCAAGGCCCTGGCAGGCAATCCCGCCTGAGCACACCATGCTGCGCACCGCCTTGCTCAGCGCCCTGCTGGTGCTGGCAGGCTATGCCAGCGCCGCCTGGCTGACGCACGACTTCCAGGTCTGGACAGCCGAAGGCGCGCGCCGCCTGGAGGTGGCGCAGCACCCCGTGCCCGTGCCGCCGGTCACGGTGGACGGCCCGGGCATCGCGGCGCAGAGCCTGCCCACGCTGCTGGCGCAGGGCGGCGGTGTCACCCTGGTCGACTTCGTTTACACCCGCTGTCAGACGGTGTGCCTGTCGCTGGGCAGCAGCTTCCAGCAGTTGCAAGCGGCCCTGCAAACCGACCGCAATGCAGGGGCTACGCCCACGGTGCGCCTGCTGTCCATCAGCTTTGACGGCGCGCATGACACGCCAGCGGTATTGCAGGCCTATGCACGCGCACTGCAGGCCGACCCGGCGCTGTGGCACTGGGTGCGCGTGCCCGACGCGGCAGAGCAGCAAGCGCTGCTGCAGCGCCTGGGTGTGGTGGTGGTGCCCGATGGGCGGGGCGACTACGAGCACAACGCGGCCTTTCTGGTGCTGGACGCCCAGGGCCGCATGGTGCGGGTGTTTGACCTGGCCGAGCAACAGTGGGCGCTGGACTTTGCGCGCCACCTGGCAAAAGGGGGGCGGCTGTGAACCTGCACCACCTGCGTGCCACGGTGGCCATCGGGTGCACACCCCGGCGCCAGGTGCTGGTGGCGCTGGCATGGACGGCGTTGTTGCTCGTGCCCGCGCTGCGCCAGTGGCTCACGGCCAGCATGTGGCGGCACATGGTGCTGCAGTTTCCGTTGTGGATGCTGGTGGGTGCTTGGCTGGCAGCAGGCCTGCCGCCCGCCATCCGCGCCCGCGCGGCGCGCTGGAATGCCCACGGCATCAGCGGCTTGGTCGCCACCGGTACCGTTCTGGCTGTGCTGATGGTGCCGCGTGTGCTCGACCTGGCGCTGGTGTCTGCACCCATCGAGGGGGCCAAGTGCGCAGCGCTGCTTTTGGCTGGCACTGCGCTGCGGCTGTCGTGGCGCGCAGCAGGCTTGGTGGTGCAGGGGTTTTTTCTGGGCAACGTGCTGCCCATGACGGCGGTGGTCGGGCAGCTGTATATCGACAGCCCCCTGCGCCTGTGCAACGCCTACCTGCTGGACGACCAGGCCCGCCTGGGCCAGTGGCTGGTGGGCGCGGCAGTGCTGGTGGCGGTGGGCTGGCTGGCGCAGGTGGCCTGGTGGGTGGCGCGGCGTGAGGGGGCGTCGGCTGTGTGGGTGTCTGACAAGGGCTGAGTGCTATTTAATTTGTAGCTTGTTGCGCTTGTTACACGGGCGCTGGATGGGTTTTTTGTTGGGTTCTTGTGCGCTCTGCGCCTTGGGGTGGGCCGCACTGCTTGTGCTGAAGGCGGAGGCCGGGATGTGCCCCCGGCGGGGCACCTTCTTTTCTTGTCTCGCCAAGAAAAGAAGGCAAAAGAAGGCGACCCCGCTGCCTGCGACCCCGGCGCGCAGCGCCGGGGCAACCTGCGGTGCTCGGTGCTGGCGGGGTCTCGCTCGAACTCGCGCCTGCGGCGCTCAAACAATCGCGAGCCCTGATCCGCCATCCCCTGCGCTCCTCGGCGCAGCCAGAAGGGGGTTGAAGCCCGCACGGGCCATCGCTGCGCTCGGCCCTAACGCGCCGCCGGGCGCACATCCCGGCCTCCGCCGTTAGCCCAAAGCCCAAAGCCCAAAGCAGCGCTACACCGCACATTCCAGCACGTGATCCCGCCCCGCCATGGCCTGCGCTGGCACAGAAGGCCGCCGCGCCAGGTGAATACCCGCCAGCATGCAGCGCACCGAGCCGCCCGCCAGTTCAATGGTGGGCACGCGCAGCGGCAGCAGGGTGGCGCTGCGTTCGATGGTGGCTTTCTGTGCGGTGCTCAGGCTGGCGCAAGCGCGTTCGGACAAGGCCAGCAGGCGCTGCCCGCCATGGCCGGTGAGTTCGAGCGCGTTGCCGGCAAATTCGCCAATCTGCCGGGCGTCCAGTTCGATGAGTACGCGCCCGCTTTCGCGCAGGCGTGCGCGTACGGCCTCGCGCCGCCGTGGGTCGGCAATCAGGTCAAAGCCCCCGAGCGCAAAGTCAGTGCCCACGCAAAGCATCACGTTGGTGTGGTAGCAGGGCTGGCCTTGCGCGTCTGCGGTGGCGAAGGCCATGGGTTCATAGTTGAAATGCGTGCAAAAGCGTTCCAGCGCGACTGGGTCGGCGCGGTTCGACTGGGCCGTGTAGGCGATGCGGGCGATGTGGTCCAGCACCATGGCACCCGTGCCTTCGAGAAACACGTTGTCGTGCTCCAGGCCCGAGTAGTCGATGACGTCCTGCACGCGGTACTCGCGCTTGAGCATCTCGACGATGTCGCTGCGCCGCTCGCGCCGGCGGTTGGGTGCAAACATGGGGTAGAGCGCCACATGGCCCCCGGCGTGGGTGGAGAACCAGTTGTTCGGAAACACGCTGTCGGGCGTGTCCTGCGCGCCATCGTCGTCGAACAGGTGCACGCGCACCCCGGCGGCCTCCAGCCGGGCGGCGGCTGCGCTGACCTCGGCGTGGGCGCTGCGGGCCGTTGCGTCGGGGGGCGGATGGCTGGTGCGCGCCTGGAAAGCGTTGTCGGCGGCGGTTTCCGGGTTGGGATGGAAGCGCTGGGGGCGCACCATCACCACGGCGGTGGGGGCCTGGAGGGAAGCAGCGGGCATGGTGATGGGCGTGTTCTCAAAGCGGTTGCAGGAATTTTGCGCAAAGCTCCTGCCAACAAATAGCCCCCAAACCGATCGAAATGCGCTGAAAATTAGCGTATTGCCAGCCACCTAAAACACTATGACCAAACTGGACGACACCGACCGCGAAATCCTCAGCATTTTGCGTGCCGATGCCCGCACGCCTGTGGCCACGCTGGCGCACAAGCTGCGCGTCTCGCGGGGTACGGTGCAGAACCGCCTGCGCAAGATGGAGGAGGGCGGGGTCATCGTGGGCTACACCGTGCGCCTGCGGCCCGACTCGGAGCCGCACCGCATTCGCGCCTGGATGAGTATTGCCGTGGAAGGCAATGCCGCGCCTGCGGTGATCCACGCACTGCGCGGCGAGCCCATGGTGGGCACGCTGCACACCACCAATGGCCGCTGGGACATCGTGGCCGAGGTACGCGCCGAAAGCCTGGAGGCCTTCGACAGCGCCCTGGGCCGCATCCGTCTGACGCCGGGCATCGCCAATACCGAAACCAGCATTCTGCTGTCCACCTACAAGGCCTGAGGCGGCTGGCACGTTGGCCGCCATTGGTCTACCATCAAGTCACCATGCGCGCCACCCACACGCCATCCTCGCCGGAAACCCCGCTGCAGGAGCGCGTTGGGCTCTTGCGTGGTGAGTTTGTCGATGACGCACTAGAGCAGGAGTTTCGTGCGAGCACGCTTGCGCGCGTGCTGCCGCAGCAGCGCATTGGTCTGGTGCTTTGGGCGGCACTGATGCTCGCTTTCGTCGTTCCCGACTATCTCGCCCTGGGCGCCGCGCCAAACTTTTGGATTCTGGCGGCGTACCGTGTTGCGTTCTCGTTGCTTCTCCTGGCTGCGGTGGAGGCGCTCAAGCGTCGGCCCGCACTGGCCCTGCATGGTTACCTGTTGATGGGGCTGGCCTTGATCGGCTATGCGTTTTTCTTTTTGCTCTACGAGTTGCGGCCAGATATCCGGGCCTTCAATACCGGGGCCATCATGGTTCTTCAGGTCATGCTTTTCCTGTTTGTGCCGGTGCGCGTGGCCTTGGCGGTGCCCGTTGCGTTGTTCGGTGCCCTTGGTGCGACGTTGGGCGTCTGGGTGACGACGTCGGATGCATCGATCAAAGCGGGAACGGCGTTCCTGGTGACCCTCCCGGCGGTGCTGGGCTATGTGGCGGCCTTGCGTCAGCAGGCCATTGAGCGCCACGAATTCCTGCTGCGTCGCCAGCTGCTGGACGCCAACCAGGAGTTGCAGAATGAAGTTGCCCGGCGCGTGGCGCTGCAGTACGAGCTTGAGCGTCAGGCCTCTACCGATTTACTCACCGGGCTGCCCAACCGCCGCGCTCTTGCTGAACGATTTGCTGCCGAATCGGCACGCGCGCAGCGCCGCAGCGAACCCTTGTCACTGGCCATGTTTGATCTTGACCATTTCAAGCGGGTCAACGATACCTACGGCCATGCTGGCGGTGATGCTGTCTTGCGTGGTGTGGGCGAGCTCTGCATTCGTAGCTTTCGCGGTGTAGACGTGGCGGCGCGGGTGGGCGGTGAAGAATTCGCGGTACTGCTGCCCGGTGCCGACGCGCAGCAGGCGGGCGCGGTGATGCAGCGTTTCACTGCGCTGCTGGCGGCAGCGCCTGCGACGATCGGCGACCAGTCGGTTTTGGTGACCTCTACCGTAGGCGTGGCCCAGCGGCAGCCGGGAGAAGACCTGGACGCGCTGATGGCCCGCGCCGATACGGCCCTGTATGCGGGCAAACAGGCGGGGCGCAACCGTGTGGTGCTGGCGCCTGCGCCAGGCTGACCCCGGCGCAGACCTTCGGGTCAGCTTGCGCGTGCGGCGAGCAGGTGGCGCGCCAGTTCGGCAAACCCGGCGCCGCGTTCGCCGGACGTCACGTAGCGCGGCAGGTGGGCCAGTTGGGGAACAAAGCGCGCGATGTTGGCCACACCCACGCTGTGCGTAAAGTGCTGGAACATGATCTGGTCGTTGGTCGAATCGCCCACATAAACCCAGCGATCAATTTCATCCTCCAGCGCGCGCCCGAAGAGTTGCTGCACGATCCAGTGCGCACCTTCCCACTTGTTGTGCGCGCCAAACCAACCGTTGATGTGGATGC
>JAUYGP010000232.1 GCA_030690515.1 Giesbergeria sp. | reverse complement strand
TGGCATTCGGCGCAAATGAGCGCCAGGCGCCCATTCTGCTGACGCAAGGCCATGAGGCGATTTTGGCGGTGGGGGCGGAGCGAAACCCGGTGCATTCCAATGTCATTGCTACGGCACAGGTCAAGGGAACGAGCATGTCTGGCGTGCCCATGGCGTGGCTGCTGCGCGGCAACGGCATCAGCATGCGGCCACGCGACGGTACAGGCAGCTACTGGCTCGATTCGCCGTCGTTCGATGTCGCCTGGGGCGCCCGTCCGACGGACCGTTTGGGGCTTTTCTTCGTGCACAACCAGGGACGCGACAGGTCGGGATATCCGGGTGGGCTGGATTTTGGGAATGGCTACCGCCTGGATGGCGTCACACGGCAACAGAACAGCAGCACCGACCTTGGAGGTGCTTGGCGTTGGTCGCCGGATGCGCAGACCTGGGCCAAAGTCAACCATGCGCGCTACACCAGCGCCCGGGTTCTGGATCATGACGTCTGGGGCCCGCTGTATGCGGGCAGCGAGGATGGAGCCAATAGCTGGATGTTGCGCCATGTCGTCCAGTTTTCAGCGCAGCGCTGGAGTTTTGGCTGGGAGCATGGGCGGGACAATATCCGCCTGGGTAGCCGCGATACTGATATTTCCTCAGACATCCAGACACGGTCGTCCTATGACATACCCTGGGTGGCTGGCGAATGGCGCAGGGACGCCTGGACCTGGCATGCCGAAGCCTCGGTACCGCGTTTGCACACGAATTATGTGAACCTGTACCAGGACGCTCAGACGGGAGAAAACCTCTTTCCACCCGACACCGCCAGCGGCGGGCATGCGCGCAAAGCACGGCCTCGGGTGGGCGTCACCTACCGCTTTGGTCCCGGGCGTGCCCTGCATGCGGCGTACATCGAGAACATGCGTGCACCTGCCGGTAGTACCTTGGCACCTGTGTCGATTGCGGGTATCCCTATCGATCACCAGTACCAGTTGCCGGGCAGCTTGGGGCGCAAGCGGGCGATGCAGTTGGATTGGGAGCTTGATGCGCGCACCTTTGCCTGGGGCATGCTCAGCAGCCAGGAAATCGTCAACCCCACCTTCGCTGACGGCAGTCTTTTATTGCCGCGATCTGCGCTGCTGGAAGTGGGTGACAGGGCCGGAGTGCTGGGCGCAGTGACCGCTTCCGGGCAGACGGCCATCGACGCCTACGATGGCTATCCCAAATTCAGCCGGGGCCGCCTGCGCCAGGCGGGTTTCGCATTGAACCGTGTGCTGACGCCCCGCTGGAGTGTGCTGGGCAGCTACACCTGGGCGCACGCGCGCAATACAAGCGAGCGTTTTTTTGGCAATGGCTTGCCCGGCGTACCGCGCCACACAGCAGTGCTGGCAAATGTTTGGCACCATGGCGGGCGGGATACTAGCCTAGTCTCACTGGTGTACCGCAGCTCGCGGTTTGCTGACGAGGCCAATACCGATCCTGTTGCGGCCGGGTGGAGCCTGAACCTCGTGCACGCGCGCGAAACAGCCGATCGGCGCTGGGCGTTCACGGGGACGCTGCAGACGCGCCTGCGCGGTAGCGCAGACCCTACGCTGTGGTTCAGCGTACGTTACCGGATGGATTGAATTTTGATGTTTGTAGCTGCTTGCGCTTATGGGATAAGCGCAAGCAGCTACAAAAATAAGAGCACAGAAGCGCGGTGAATATTTTGGATAGCCAAAGGAAAAAGCCCTGATATCTTGCGATATCAGGGCTTACCTGTTGGTGCGGCTGGCAGGAATTGAACCCACGACCCCTTGGTTCGTAGCCAAGTACTCTATCCAACTGAGCTACAGCCGCTAAGCCTCAAATTATAGCAGGAAATCAGCTTTCAGAAGAATTCCTGCTAAAAATTGTTTTGTAAGCATTGCTGCATGCAAAACACATCAGAAGCAGGTGTGGATTGTAATTCAAGAAGCCCCGTCTTTGAGGCTAGCGACTGCGTGATGCAGCGCTGGCTACTGCCAGTGCCGTCATGTTGAGCACGCGGCGCACGGTGGCGGCAGGTGTCAGGATGTAGGCGGTGGCGGCGGCACCCATCAGGATGGGGCCTACGGTAACGCCACCGCTGGTGGTGGTCTTGAGCACGTTGTAGAGAATATTGGCCGCGTCGATGTTCGGGCAGATCAGCAGGTTGGCTGAGCCGGTGAGGGTGGAATCCTCCATATAGGCTTTGCGAATGCTGGGTTCCAGTGCCGCGTCGCCGTGCAGTTCACCGTCGCATTCGACCTCGGGGTGGGCCGCTACAAACAGATCGCGTGCCAAGCGCATTTTGCGGGCTGAAGCGCGCTTTGATGATCCATAGCTTGAATGCGACAGGAAAGCGACCTTGGCGGGATGTCCAAAACGTTGTACTTCTTGTACCGACATCCACGCGATATCGGCCAGTTGCTCGGCGCTGGGGTCTTCGTTGACGTAGGTATCGGCAACGAACAGCGGGCCGCGATCGGTCATCAAGGCGTTGAGGGCTGCATAAAGGTTTACGCCCGTCTGGTGGCCCAGAATGGTGTGGATGCGTTCCAGGTGCGTCTCGTAGGTGCCCACCAGGCCGCAGATCATGGCGTCGGCATCGCCCAGTGTCACCATCAGCGAGGCGATGATGGTGTTGGATCGGCGCACAGCGGCCTTGGCCATTTCGGTGGTGGCGCCGTTGCGTTTCATGAGCTGGTGGTAGTGCTCCCAGTACTGGCGAAAGCGTGGGTCGTCTTCCGGGTTGCAGATCTCGACATCCTTGCCGGGTTGCATGCGCAGGCCGGCTTTCTGGATGCGTGCCTGAATCACCGCCGGGCGCCCGATGAGGATGGGGCAGGCAAGATGGTCGTCAATGGCCATTTGGGCGGCGCGCAGGGCGCGCTCATCCTCGCCATCGGCATAGGCCACGCGCTTCTGGGCATCAGGCAGGTGCTTGGCTGCGTTGACCACGGGGCGCATGAGGATGCCGGTCTGGTAGACAAAGCGCGCAAGATTTTCCTTGTAGGCCTCCATGTCGGCAATGGGGCGCGTGGCGACGCCGGATTCAAACGCGGCCTGTGCCACGGCGGGTGCGATCTTGAGAATCAGGCGCGAGTCAAACGGCTTGGGAATGAGGTATTCCGGGCCAAAGGTCAGCTCCTGCCCAGCGTAGGCGGCGGCGACCTCGTCGCTGGTCTCGCTCTTGGCCAGGTCGGCGATCTGGCGCACGCAGGCCAGCTTCATGGCTTCGGTGATCTTGGTGGCGCCGCAGTCCAGGGCGCCCCGGAAGATGTAGGGGAAGCACAGGACGTTGTTCACCTGGTTCGGATAGTCCGAGCGGCCCGTGGCCATGATGCAGTCGGGGCGTACGGCCTTGGCCAGCTCGGGGCGGATCTCCGGCTCGGGGTTGGCCAGCGCCAGGATGATGGGCTTGGGGGCCATGGTCTTGACCATTTCGGCGGTGAGTACGCCGGGGGCCGAGCAGCCCAGGAACACGTCAGCGCCGTCGACGGCATCGGCCAGAGTGCGTGCATCGGTCTTCTGGGCGTAGCGGGCCTTGGATTCGTCAAAGCCGCCGGGGCGGCCTTCGTAGATGACGCCCTTGGAGTCGCACATGAAGATGTTTTCCACCTTCACGCCCAGGCCCACCATCACGTTCACGCAGGCAATGGCAGCCGCGCCAGCGCCCGAGACCGCGATCTTGACCGCGCCGATGTCCTTGTCCACCAGTTCCAGGCCGTTGAGCAGCGCGGCACTGGAGATGATGGCCGTGCCGTGCTGGTCATCATGGAACACGGGGATGTTCATGCGCTTGGACAGTTCGCGCTCGATGTAGAAGCACTCAGGCGCTTTGATGTCTTCGAGGTTGATGCCGCCCAGCGTCGGCTCCAGCGCGGCAATGATGTCGATCAGCTTGTCCGGGTCGCTTTCGTCCAGTTCGATGTCGAAGACGTCCACACCTGCGAACTTCTTGAAGAGACAGCCCTTGCCCTCCATCACGGGCTTGGCTGCCAGCGGGCCGATGTTGCCCAGCCCCAGTACGGCGGTACCGTTGGTGATCACGCCCACCAGGTTGCCGCGTGCGGTGTAGTCAAAGGCTTTCGAGGGATCTGCCTGAATATCCAGGCAGGGATAGGCTACCCCGGGCGAATAGGCCAGGGACAGGTCGCGTTGGTTGGACAGGGGCTTGGTGGGCGAGACAGAAATCTTGCCTCGGGTGGGGTTGAGGTGGTACTCGCGTGCGGCATCACGCAGGGCCTGTTCGGCAGCGGAAAGAGGCGTCGTCATACGGAAATCCTGTGAGTTTCAGCAAAATGCAATCGGACCGCCGGGGTAGGCTGTGGTCTGAACCAACAATAAAGCCCCTGGCTAAGGGGCTTTATACGCTTACGGCAGTGCTCGGGCAGGACGCTAGTGGGCGTCGGCCTGGCGCGCGGCGTTGACGGCAGCGGAGGTGTCGCTGCTGGCGCCATTGAAGAAGACGTTCAAGGCTACGGCGGTGATCGAGGCCAGAAGGATACCGGATTCGATCAGCGGGTGGATGGCGTGCGGCATCCACTGGCGAAAGCTGGGGGCAATCAGCGGGATCATGCCCACACCGATCGATACCGCCACGATCATGGCGTTGAAGCGGTTGGTCTTGAAATCCACGCCACCCAGAATGCGGATGCCCGTGGCCGCCACCATGCCGAACATGACCAGCCCGGCGCCGCCGAGCACCACGGTCGGGAGCGACTCCACCAGTGCGGCCATCTTGGGCAGCACGCCCAGCACGATCAGGATGACGCCGCCGGCCACGCAGACAAAACGACTCTTGACGCCCGTGACGGCCACCAGTCCCACGTTCTGCGAGAAGCTGGTGTAGGGGAAGGTATTGAAGATGCCGCCCAGCAGCGTGCCCAGGCCATCGGTGCGCAGGCCGCGGGTCAGGGCGGCCTGGTCGATCTTGCGGTCGGTCATTTCGCCCAGGG
>JAUYGP010000228.1 GCA_030690515.1 Giesbergeria sp. | reverse complement strand
CGCACATGCCGTAGTTGCCCGCGCCGTAGCCGCCCCCGATGAGCAAGGTGATCTGGGGCACCCGGGCGTTCGAGACGGCCTGGATCATCTTCGAGCCGTGCTTCACCGCGCCAGCCTGCTCGGCCTCCTTGCCCACCATGTAGCCCGTGGTGTTCTGCAAAAACACCAGTGGCGTGCCGCTTTGGTCGCACAGCTGGATGAACTGCGCCGCCTTCACCGAACCCGTGGGCTGGATGGGGCCGTTGTTGGCGATGATGCCGACATGGTGGCCATCGATACGTGCATGGCCGCACACCGTGTCGCTGTCGAAGGCGGCCTTGAACTCGAGGAAGTGTGAGCCGTCCACGATGCGCGCCACGATCTCGCGGGCATCGTAGGGCTCGCGCTCGTCCGCCGGGACGATGCCCATCAACTCCTCGGTTGGGAACAAAGGCGCGCGCACGGTGGCGCTCTGCGCGCCGGCCGCGTCCCAGGGCAGGTGGTCCATCAGGTCGCGCGTGAGGGCGATGGCGTGGGCATCGTTTTCGGCGAGGTATTCGCCCAGGCCGGTCACGCTGGCATGCATCTCGCTGCCACCCAGTTCCTCGTCGGTCGCATCCTCGCCAATAGCGGCCTTGACCAGGGGCGGGCCGGCCAGGTAGATGCTGGAGCGCCCTTTCACCAGCACCACATAGTCGGACAGACCCGGCAGGTAGGCGCCGCCCGCTGTCGATGAGCCATGCACCACGGCAATCTGCGGAATGCCCGCCGCCGACAAGCGTGCCTGGTTGGCAAAGCTGCGCCCACCATCGACAAAAATATCGGCCTGGTACATCAGGTTGGCCCCGCCCGACTCGACCAGCGCAATCAGCGGCAGCTTGTTTTGCAGCGCAATGGCCTGGGCACGCAGGCCTTTCTTGAGGCCCATGGGCGCCACGGTGCCGCCCTTGACGGCGCTGTCGCTGGCAGAGATGAGCACGCGCTTGCCCGCCACTTGGCCAATGCCCACGATGGAGCCACCGCCCAGCACGGCCTTCTTGCCATCGTCGTCGTGCATGCCCAGGCCTGCCAGGGCGCTCAGTTCGAGGAAGCTGCTGCCCCGGTCGAGCAGGCGCGCCACGCGCTCACGCGGCAGGAGCTGGCCTTTTTTCTCGAATTTGCCTTGTTTGGAGGCCGACTCGGCCACCACCTTGCCTTGCAGGCCTTGCACCTGCGCCAGGCGTTCTGCCATGCGCTCGGCATTGCGGCGAAAGCTGTCGCTTTGTGCGTCGATCAGTGTGCGCAGAGCAGTCATGGGTTCAGCACCTCCGGTGTCTGCGCGCGGTGAAAGCCCTCAAACGGCGGGCAGCGGTCGTGGTCCATGGTGGGGAAGACCGGGCTGCCCAGCGAGGCCGCGCCGTCGATCTGCAGCGTGACACCGCTGATAAAAGCCGCACCGGGGCTGAGCAGGAAGACGATGGCCGCACTGATTTCTGCCTCGGTGGCCAGGCGCCGCATGGGCACGTGCTGTTGCAGTTTTTTAATCATCGCCCGCGCGGCGCCTTCGTAGCTGTCCATGCCCGAGGAGGCCACCCAGCCGGGCGATACGGCATTGACGCGCACACCCGCTTGTGCCCATTCAAACGCAGCGCT